>DYOS01000213.1 GCA_020720405.1 Caldithrix sp.
GTCTGTAACCGTCTGCAGCGGCGTTGTGCCGGTGGCGGCATCCCATACGGCGGCAGCATAAATTCTGTCCATACCGTTGTTGTATGAGGTTACGATTTTTTTCCCGTTCAGGCTGAATGCGGCAAAACTCATGGTGCATTTATCGGACACAATAAGTGTTCTGAGTGCCGCGCCTCCGGCTGCCGCATCCCATACTTTCACAGTGCTGTCAGAGCTTGCGGTGATGATTTTGGTTCCGTCAGGACTGAATGCCGCGGAGTTGACATTGCTTGCATGTCCTGTAAGGGTCAGCAGCAGAGTTCCGGTTGCCGCGTCCCACACTTTGGCGCCGCCGCCAATAATGCCTGATGTTAAGATTTTTGTTCCGTCAGGGCTGTATGCGGCAGACGTAAGCTGGGATGAATCCTGAACGGTTCTGATGACCGCGCCGGTGCTGATATTCCATATTTTTGCCGCGCCGTCCGCGCTGCCGGTCAGGATTTTTGTACCGTCCGGGCTGAAGACTGCGGTGCTGACATCTCCGGTGGCAAGGGATGTGATGACCGCGCCGGTGGCAGCATTGCGTACTTTGACGGTGCTGTCATCCCCGTTTACGGTCAGGAATTTTGTACCGTCAGGCGTGAATGCGACAGAAACGCCCATGCCCGGCACGCTGATCGGAGTTCCTGTAAGCGTGGCAACATTCCATAAGGTGATGCCGGTGCCGTCGGAATTGACAGTCAGGATGGTTTTCCCGTCCGAACTGAATGCTGCCGAAGCAATATCGGTAAAGGTTTTCACCTTGGCGCCGGTGTCCGAGTTCCACAGGATTGCGGTGCTGTCCGAGCTTACCGTCAGCATGTAATTCGGCTGGCTGACAACGCCGTAAGTCAGACTCAGTGCGCCGTCTGTGTTTGTAACGGTTACGGATTGCGCGGCAGGATTTGCCCCGCCCTGAATGGCTGTGAATGTCAGACTTGCAGGGCTGACGGTCATGCCTGCGGCGTTAGAGAGAAGAACTATGCCGGTTGTTGTCGTAATGACTTCCGTACCTGTAAGTGTGCCGGAGGTTGCAACAGGCGTAACACCGAAGCAGATGAATTTACCGAGATCCCCGGCTTGAGCCTTGTAAGTCTTTGATATTGCGCCGGTAATGGGTTTTTTTCCCGCACAGGTGTTGTCGCTTCCTGTATACCACTTGAAAGTCGAAGTTCCCTGCGGGTCGTTTTCGGCATCGGCATAAGTGTAGCTGCCGGTCAATATCTGACCCAAAACCGCCGTGCCGGAAATGGTTACGCCCGTTGCGGTCGGGGCGGCATTCTTTGGCGGAGGAGCGCCGGGAAGGCATGTGATATTGGTAATCCCGCCGTTTGAAGCGCAGAAATAGGATGTAACCGGATTGTTTACCCCACCACCCATTAATGTTTTAAAACTGACTTTGTTGGTCGCATCTGTGCCGCTCAGAAAAGTGTCGCCCACTGCCCAGATTTTGCCTATCAGTGTGATAGTGCGGGGAGCGGTCAGGGGCACTAAAATCAGATTGTAGAAAGTACCAGCACTCACATAATGATCCGCATTGCTCAGAATTATCGTAGATTTATTACCCGGTGCTAACTCACCATTGGTAATCGGTTGAATACCACTCAGGGTTATGGTGTGATTTCCGAAAATTAGGTTGGAATTAAAATCAAGTGACAAAGAGACTACCGTAACATCAATATCAACAGTTAGATCGCCTACGATAGAAGCGGTATCACTGCTGCCCGGAACATGACCGCAATTCCACATTGATGGGTTGCTCCAATTCCCGCCGCTTTTAGAAGAACACGTTGCCGCCCCAGCATCCATAGAGCAGAACAGATGCGACACTACCAAAAAAAACAAAAAAAAATGCTTTCGCATGATGAATCCTCCTTAAATTGTTTAGTCTCGTTCCCACTCAAAGCATGGGAACGAGAGTGAAATCGGTACAGTGTTTCTCACCGCACCACGCTAATCTAACTTGAAGAAGCAATTAGATTCCAATCAATATTATGAAAACCAGCCGGATACCGTACCGCTTTTTGTCCCTCCTGTAATCTCCTGAGTAAACGATGAATTACCCGTGACAGTTACTTCTCGTGCAATAGTATCAGCAGGTCCAGGTACTCCCATCCACACTCCGTCTTTTCGGGCAAAATAATGAACACCACCTCCACTATTAAATTCACCCATAACAATTACACCATCGGTGAGGGGTATTGCTACTGAAATTCCAGATCGCTTTGTCCAATTCAAATTATCATTACCCGCTAGTATCCGAAGCAATATTACTCCGCTATTTCTTAGCGTTTCAGATGGAACTATGGGTCCGCTGCTCTTCGGTACTCTCCATCCGCTCTGTGTGGTCACTAATCTTTTGACAGCAAGCGCAAGAGTTGACCAAGTTTGTGAAATTTGTTCATTAACTGGATTAGCAAGATAATTTATAAATCCTGCTGAAGTCCATGTACCTGCTGGTACAATGATAACATCATTTCCTTTTGTTGCATACTGAAGACAATTAACATTTGGCATTGCTCTTCTCTCTTTTTGTTGATAAGTGGTAAGTAGCTTAATTACTTAATTATACTTCAGATACCATCTAATCATGGCACCGTGGATTTTTTTTATCAGCAGCTTTCCGAATCCGATTTTCACAGATTATCCTGCAAATCCTTCCGTAATCCGAAA
>DYOS01000214.1 GCA_020720405.1 Caldithrix sp.
CATCCCGCCGGAGCGGGACAAGTCTTCGAAGAATCCCGCCCGGGCGGGAGATGAGGAATCTCAAAATTTATGCACCGCACAGATTCCTCGTCGCAGGCTCATCGGAAACTTGTTCCGCTCCGGCGGAATGACAGTATTGTTTTCATCCTTCTTATCCTGTTATCCTGTCAAAATTTTTAGCCACCGATTGCCACCGATACACACCGATTGGAATTGGGAATTAAAGAACAGCATTCTAAATACTGTCATCCCGCCTGAGCGGGACAAGTTTGCGAGCGCGGCAATCTCTGACTTCTTGAGATTGCTTCGTTGCAAGCTCCTCGCAAATACAATCCTGGCGTTTTTTCATCCTGCTTATACATTATCCTGACAAAAATTATTTGCCCACGAATTACACAAAGAATAGCAGGAATTTGGAATTGTGGATTTCTTCAGATTTTATCCAGAATTTGGACTGAATTTCCCTAAAAACTCAGGAGGCTGAATGAAATTTCTTATGCTTTTCTGCGCTCTTTTTCTGTTCGCGCTACATTCTTCCGCTCAAAATATGGTTCGGCCCCAACCCGACAGTCTCTCCGCCCGGCAGCGGACTTCGGCTCTTGAAATTGACGGCGACCTGGAAGAGGCGGACTGGCAAAATGCAGCCCGCATTGAAAATCTTACCCAGTACGATCCCGATGAGGGCGAACCCTGTTCCGAAAAAACCCGGGTAGCGGTTCTGTTCGATGAAACCAACATCTATATCGGTGTCTGGGCCTTTGACAGCGAGACAGAAAATATTACAGCCCGGGAATTCAAGCAGGATTTCGACTGGTCGCTTGATGATCACCTCAAATTTATTCTTAATCCCTTTGATGATAACCGTAACGGCTACTTGTTTGTGATCAATCCCAACGGTGCCCGGGCTGATGTGCAGGTAACCGAAGGCGGTAGCGGTTTTAATCACGACTGGAACTGTGTATGGCAGGCGGCTGTGGAGCGGGACGAAACGGGTTGGTTTGCCGAAATACAAATTCCGCTGGCCGGTCTGAAATTTCCAGCCGGCCGGCAGAAAAGCTGGGGTTTTAATATCGAGCGCTACATCCGGCGTAGAAATGAAACTTCCCGCTGGCAGGGCTGGAACCGGAATTTTTCATTCCAGCAACTGGCCCAGGCCGGTAAGCTGAATGGCCTGACCCGGCTTGAGCCTGGTTACCGTCTTGAATTCAAGCCGAGTCTGAGTGCCGGTTTCGAAAAATCTGCCGGCCAGCAGGCCCAAAGCAAAACAAAACTTAGTGCCGATCTGAATTACCGGCTGAACTCAACCTATCGTCTGAACCTGACCGTGAACACCGATTTCTCCCAGGTTGAATCGGACCGGCAGGAAATAAACCTGTCCCGCTTTTCCATCTATTTCCCTGAGAAACGCGAATTCTTCCTGGATGGCAAAGACCTGTTCGGATTTAGCCTGGGGCAGGATGCCAGTTTATTTTACAGCCGGCGGATCGGCCTTTCCAGCGACCGTGAGGTGCCAATTCTGGGCGGCGGGCGGGTGGTTGGTAAAAGCGGGCGGACCAGCGTTGGTGTGCTCTCCCTGCAGACCGCAAAAAAAGACAGTCTGGCCTCGGCAAATTACACCGTCGTCCGGTTGAAACAGGATGTGCTTGAGGAATCCAATATCGGACTTATACTCAGCTCCCGGCAGGATAAGCGGGATTATAATTATCTGTATGGGCTGGAAGCTAATTATACTACGTCTGAATTTCTTGGGGAGAACAATTTCGAAATGGGCGTTTCTGTAGCGCAGAGCTTTTCTGATCAGCAGCCGGGTGGTGAAAATCTTGGCTACAAGGCCTATCTAAGTCTGCCTAATGATTTTGTGGATTTTGAGCTTTTTACCTCACGTATCGGGAAGGATTTTACTCCCGGAATCGGGTTTTTAAGACGCCAAAATTACCAGCTTTATTTTACCTCGCTCGAGTTCAATCCGCGTCCGGGCTTCTGGTCAGCCGTTGATTTTCTTGAAATCATCCCCTTTGAAATGGAGTATTATTTGAATGACCAAAGCGGGCGGCTGGAATCGGCTGATATGGAATTCCGGCCGCTGGGCATCGAACTGCGCTCCGGAGACCGGGCTGAATTTAATATCCAGCGCTTTTATGACCAGCCATCCGAGTCATTTGAACTCATCGACGAGGTGACCATCGAACCCGGAAAGTACTGGTTTACCCGCTATGAATCAGGGCTGGAGTCATCCGCCGGGCGGCCGGTTTTTGGTGAATTTCAGTACAGCCGGGGTGATTTTTATTCCGGCCGTCAGCAAAGTCTGGAAGCAGCTCTTGGTTTTCATCCCTCGGGCAAATTCAATTTCAGTGTTGATTGGGAACGTAATCTTCTGGTTTTTGACGGTCGGCGGTTAAGCACCGATGAGTTGGGTGGACGGCTTGAATATAACCTGAGTACCAGCCTTTTCACCAGCGTTTTCAGCCAGTGGAACAATGAGGATAATGAAGTGCTGCTCAATTACCGGCTGAACTGGATGTTTTTGCCGGGCAGTTATTTTTATCTGGTTTTGAACCAGGTTTGGGAGACCGGAGGCGGCAATACGAGTTTGGCCGAAACAACCATTCTCGGCAAACT
>DYOS01000064.1 GCA_020720405.1 Caldithrix sp.
AATTAAAGTAGGCTGTTTGTATTAGGTTTATGTTAGGCGGGGCTTAGGCAGATTAGAATTATTAATTTTTAGGATTTAGTTCCGAGTCAAAAATTTCCTGAATGGTCTTGATCAAAACATCTTCACGGTCATAATATTTATTCTGTATACGCAGTTTTATCAATTCTATTTTTTCAGCTTCAAGCTGATCTTTCTTTTCCTGCGCGTTCATATTCTTTTCCACGTTTATCACTCCTGTGAAAAAAATAATCGGGTAGGAAGCAGTATTCTTTAAATAAAAGTGAAGAGATGATTTAAAAATGCTTAGGAACCGACGACATGCTTATTTATTGGTAAAAACATTTCTATCCTGTTACCCGGGAAGCTGGTATTATTCATGCGGATCCAACCATGGTGGGCCTCAACAGCGAGTTTGCAAAAAGTCATTCCCAGGCCGCGACCGACGCGATAGCCTTCATTTTTTATTTCTTTGATGCTGAACTTGTTAAAAATCTGATCTGTATATTTTAAGGGCAATGGCGTGCCATTATCGGTCAACTCAAACATGAGACCCGATTCTACCGGAATAGATTTAATTTCAATTAAACCCTGATCTTCAACATTATTAAGCAGAAACTGAAAAAGGTTATCAAATACCCGTTCCAGAATAGATGAATCGGCTTTCATCAATCCCCCCTTTAAAATTGGGGTATAATGAATTGCTTTTTTCTCGTGTTCCGGATAATCCTGAATTTTGCTTTTACACTTTTCAATAATATCATTAATATTGGTAAGCTCTGAGCTAAGCTTGAATGATCCATCTTCGATCTTAGCAATATCAACCAGATTCGTCACCATGCGGAGCAGATTTTCGGAACTACGCTCAATCCTGTTGACATATTTCTTGTATTTCTCGAATCCCGGCGCATTCATGGTCATAGAAAGCATCTGCAGGTTTCCCTGGATGACAAACAATGGATTTTTCATATCATGAACAATCAGATGCGATAACTCTTCTTTGAACTGATCCATCCGGACAAGGAGTTTATTTTTCTCTTCAAGTTCCTTGTTTTTTATATTGAGCTCATCCTGATAAGCCTTGATTCTAAGAAGCGATTTAACCCGGGCCACCAACTCGATGTTTTCAAAGGGCTGGGATATAAAATCGTCTGCACCGGCCTCAAGACTTTGTATTTTATGTTTAACATCCTGCGAGGCAGTAATCATAATAATTGGGATGAAGCGGGTACGGTCATTCTTTTTTAATTTTTCGCAGACCTCAAATCCATCCATTCTGGGCAGACGAATGTCCAGAAGTATAAGATCTGGCAAGTCCAGCTCAACCTGATTTATCGCTTCAACACCATCCGAAGCAGAACGAATATCATAATTTTGCGGACGTAAAAAGTAGGCTATTAAATCAACATTGTCCTGATTGTCATCAACAATCAATATTTTGGGAATTGGCAAAACCGACCACCTTCAGAAAAAATAATTACCGGAAGAGCATGAAGATGTTAATAATTAACGCTTCTTGTCAAGCGTAAATCATCTTATTTATTTCTTTTTTCAACTTGGTCATGGTCTCTGAATGAATCTGTGAGATTCGCGACTCTGATACACTCAGAATTTTGCCAATTTCCTTAAAGGTGAGCTTTTCATAATAATATAAAGTAATTGCCAGACGGGTTTTCTCAGGCAATTTTTTGATGGCACGAAGTAATACTCTTTTCATTTCATCATCTTCTATTTTATCCTGGGCATTGATATAGTCTTTATCTTCTACAACATCATAAAGGTTTTGTTTGCTGGAATCATCGAGCGGTTTATCAAGCGAATACAAATTGACCGAACTGACATCTTTCTTCCAGGCTTGTAAATTTCTGAGATCAATTCCTAACCCATTAGCCATTTCCTGATCGGAGTAATTGCCGCTGAATTTTTGATCTAATTCTACTGTTTTTTCACGAATATTATTGAGTTTTGCTCTCAAAGAACGCGGAATCCAATCCAGTTTCCTGAGTTCATCGATTATCGATCCCTTAATTCTGGGAATGGCATAAGTCTCAAATTTTATTCCATAATTTGGATCAAAGCGGTCGATGGCCTCGGATAGACCAACAATACCGATTTGATAAAGGTCGCCTTCTTCAAGCGCCTGAGGAAAATTTTTAATCATTTTACGGACAACATACTTAACAAGACCAAGATATTTCATGATTAATTCCTGGCGGGCATGGACGCAATTATTATCCTTATAATTGTTCCATACAGTCTCAGTAGCAACTTGATACATGCAACCCCCATGTTTTTAGTTTCAGCTCTTTATGCATTTCGTGTGCCACCTTGTCGAAACTAAAAATAAATGTGTAGTAAACTTTTGTTTTTAATAGTTTTACCATTAACATTGCCAGTACTTTACACCTGATTTTTTGATCAATTAAGTCGTAAAGTGACGAAAATATTGCAGGGACAATGTGCCATATTTCGACAGTTCTCAATTAGTAAATGGACATATACAGTTCAGACTCGATTTTCTGACGAAGAATTACGCAGAAAATCCATTCGTTTACCATTGCTCTTTATTGGTCACCGTTGTAGAATTGGTTTATTAACAATTTCATTGGAGGACTTTTATCATGCGCATATTTTTATTCTTCCTGCTCGTGTTTTCCCTCGAACTCTACGCTCAGACTGCAGAAAGTATGTTTCCTGAATCCGGAAATGAAGTGAACGGCGGCATTGGTATGGTATTTATTGACGGCACAGCTTACACAGCGTTTACCATCCAGCCTGAACTGGCCTTAGGTAAATTCGGCGTCGGTTTAAATATCGAACTGCTTTTCAATAATTCAGATGGATTTGCCTTCAGAAAAACCGGTTGGGATGATGGCGCCGGCGTCTTCAGGGCGATTCGCTACCTGAGATGGGGCGTGAAACAGGATCCTTTATATGTCCGGGTCGGTTCGATCGAAACCGCTACATTAGGTCATGGTATGTTGATGGGTTATTACAGCAACTCGGTCAATTATGATCAAAGAAAAATCGGTCTTGAAATGGATATTGATTTTGACACTTTCGGCTTCGAGAGCATGACCAGCAACCTTGGTAATCTTGAAATAATCGGTGGTCGGTTTTATTACAGACCTCTTCTTGGAACCGGTATTCCGGTTGTTAAAAACCTTGAAGTCGGCGCCACTTATGTAACCGATACCGATCCTGATAACTCCAATGATACAAAAGACCAGGTTTCTGCCTGGGGCGCCGATATCGGACTTCCGGTAATTAAAACGGATTTTTTCACCACAACAATTTATACCGATTTCGCCCAGATTATGGATCATGGTAACGGTACGGCCGTGGGTATTCAGGCCAGCTTGCCGAGTGCTTTTGGCTTGTTTGGAATTTTTGCCAAACTGGAAAGAAGATTCCAGCAAAAAGAATTTATGCCCAATTATTTTAATACTTTATATGAACTTGATCGGGCGAACGATAAAGAGACCGCTCTCACTTCTGCCCCAGCTACACAAGGTATATTTGGCGAACTGGCAGGTCAGATCGCCGGTAAAATCCGGTTGGTCGGTAACTACCAGCAGGCAAATGGTGTAAAGGACAGTGGAATTCTGCACCTTGAAGCTAAATCACTGGATCTTATCCCAAATGTTTTGCTCCGGGCCTGGTATGACAAGACGAATATTGATTCCTTTAAAGATGTAAGAACCCTTGATGTATATTCCCTGGCCAATGCCGAGGTAGGCTACAAAGCCTATAAATTTGTTTATGTGACTATGCTTTACAGATGGAATTTCATTTACAATAAAGAAAACGACAGCTATGAACCCCAGGAACGGATCATGCCGAGCGTGTCTTTCTCTATGTCCTTTTGATGAGATCATTCGCTCAGGTAATATGGCAGAATTTTTTAAAGCCGGTGGTGGATTTTGCACTACCGGCTCATTGTTCATTCTGTGAGGCAACCCTTGCTGACACTGAAATATTAATTTGTGCAAGCTGTTATTCCAAAATCCAGCCGGCCGATAGTCAACTTATTAAACACCTGCTGCAGGAAATCCCGGAGAGCGCATTGGATGAGATATTCATCCCCTTTGTTTTTACTCTTGAGATAAAGCACCTGATTCATCATTTTAAGTATAAACGATTTGAAAACCTGGCCCGGCTCTTTGCATTCTCAATTGCAGAGACTATCAAAAAATCACATTTTGATCTTGTAACGGGAATTCCCCTGCACAGGGTGAAAAAACGAGAAAGGGGTTATAATCAGAGCGATCTGATTGCAAGTCATCTTGCAGAGTTAAGTAAAATTACTTTTTCAGATCAGATTTTATTAAGAAATAAGTATACTCAAAGTCAGACCAAACTTAGCAGAAATGAAAGAATTCAAAATGTACATGATGTCTTCCGGTTAAATACAGATGTGAAGAATAAACGGATTTTACTTGTAGATGATCTGATTACAACCGGAAGTACAATCAATGCCTGTGCAACAGTTCTAAAGGCCGGCGGCGCTGTTTTTGTTGCTGCTGCTGCCGTTGCTACTCCGGCAACTAATATTAATTAACTTTAATGTATTCCTTTATATCTTCATTAGCCGATTCGATGTCCTGCAAAAGCTGAACAGGATTGTCAAGGATACCAGCCTTGCTTTCTTTTTCAAGCCGTTCAAACAGTTTGGTCAAACCAATAACGCTCAGGTTTGCCGATGCACCTTTCAAACCATGCGCCTGGCGGGAAAGGTCATCTAACCTGTTTTCCTGAATTGCTGCCCGCATCTGACTTATGTTTGAGTCAACCTGCCCCACTAATTCCTGAAGCAATTCAATAAAAAATTCATGGTCATTACCCAGCCGTTCCATGGCACTTTCATAGTCGATCATAACACTCATAGATTATTCCTGTAAAAAAAAGGCTGCTACCCATTATATCGGTAACAACCTTCAGTTTGATGAGAAATATTCTGTTATTTCGGATTTATTTCATAGCTATGGGTAATTTCCATGGCATTTTTCAACATAAAGGTTACCCCGCAATACCGCTCCTGGGATAACTCAATAGCCCTTTCGAGGTTGGCCGCCTTAATCCCCTCACCCCAAATCTTATAAGTAATATGAAGTTTTTTGTAAACCTTGGGATGATCTTCGGTCATTTCCCCATCCAAGGCAACTTCAAATTTTGAATATGGCTCACGCATTTTATCCAGTATTGAGGCGACATCACTGCCCGTGCAACCTATAAGCGACAAAAGCAATAGTTCCTTTGGTCGTATACCACCATCCGCACCGCCAAAATCTTTTGGTCCATCCATCGGCACCCAATGTCCGCTATCCGTAATGCCCATAAAGGTAACCCCTTTAACCTGAACCGCTTTTGCGCTCACTTTACTCATTCCAGACCTTTCTCAGTTATTAATTTTTCGTGTTTTGATGTGGATAATACTTCGATTGGGACAATGAAATTCATTCATATATTTTTGCTGGTTCTTCACCATTTAGCACCCTTAGAGCACCAAGGGCCAGGGCTTTCATTTCCTGCTCGCCAGGGAAAATCATTATCTGTGCAATAAAGCTCACTCTTTCTTTGACTAACCCGGTAAAACGGGTACTTTTTGCTATACCACCGGTAAGTGCGATCGCATCTACTTTGCCTTTTAGAACAGTAGCCATTTCTCCAATCAGTTTTGAAACCTGGTAAGCCATGGCCTGATAAATCAGCTCCGCTTCGGAATCCCCGTTTTCAATCCGCTCCTCAATGATTCGCATATCATGTGTGCCAAGATAAGCGACTGTTCCACCATGGCCTTTGACTAATTTTTTCATCTCGGCCAGTGTGTAGGTTCCGGAATAACAGACCTTTATTAAATCCCCTACCGGTACAGAACCGCTGCGTTCCGGGCTGAAAGGCCCATCACCATCAAGCCCGTTATTGACATCCACAACCCGGCCCAGGGCGTGAGCACCGACAGTAATTCCACCTCCCAGGTGGACCACAATTAAATTGCATTGTGAATATTTTTTACCGAGGGTCGCAGCCGCCTCCCGGGCCACTGCTTTTTGATTCAGGGCATGAAAAATACTGCGCCGTTTGATTAGTGGCATTCCGGAAATCCGGGCGATTGGCTCCAGTTCATCGACCACAACGGGATCAACAATGAATGCGTGACAACCAACAGTTTTACTGATGGCATAAGCTATTAATCCACCGCAATTTGAAGGATGGTCACCAAGAACACCACGTTTAAGGTCGGCCACCATCTGTTCATTTACCGAATACGTACCGCCTTCAATTGGTTTGAGTAAACCGCCCCGGCCGACCACAGCCTTCAGATTTTCAAGCCTTATTTTTTTCTCCCGTAATATTTTGACAATAATCTCCATCCGGTACAGATCCTGATCGCTGGCCCGGTTGAAACGTGACAATTCCTCTATCTTATGGGAGATATTCTCAGTGAAAACTTCGTTCTCTCCGTCGAAAACAGAGATTTTTGTACTGGTTGATCCGGGATTGATGACCAGAAGAAACTGATGGGCTGGCATTATTCAGCACTCCTGCCGGCACTTATGGCCAGAGCAGTGGCAATGGATAAAAATTTTGAACTGTCGGTGTCTGCCCGGGAGGTTAAAACTACGGGAGATGTGGCACCTAAAATAACGCCGGCAACCCTGGCCGAGGACAAAATGGTCATTAGTTTATAAAAAATATTGCCGGCTTCAATATTTGGGACTATACAAATATCAGCATCACCTCCAACAACCGAAGCCAGCCCCTTAACTTTATTCGCTTTGGCCGAAAGGGCATTATCCAGAGCCAACGGACCGTCAATCAATGCGTGTTTGATCTGACCCCGCTCAGCCATCTTTGAGATAATTGCAGCATCGGCTGTGGATGGCATCGCTGCGGGATTAACCTTTTCTACTGCAGCCAGCAAGGCAACTTTGACCAGCTCATATCCAAGAGACCGGGCCGCTTCAATAGAATTTTCAGTAATGGCAATCTTTTCATCAAGACCCGGGGCAATGTTCATGGCGGCATCGGACATAAAGAGTAGTTTATGATAATTCGGGCTTTCAAATATAGCCAGATGCGAGAGAACCGCTGCCCGACGCAAGCCCTTTTCCTTGTGGAGAATACCTTTGAGAAATCCGGCTGTTGAGCATAAGCCCTTCATCAGTACCTGGGCTTTCTCAGTCCGGACCAGGTTAACCGCTTTGGCGATACATTGGCTTTCATCGTCCTCAGCCATTATTTCAAATTTTGACAGGTCAAGCTGTTCTTTCTCGGCAATTTCAGCCAGCATCCGGGCTGAACCAACCAGAATTGCATCGGCCAAACCAGAATCACGGGCTGCCTGCAGGGCGTGCAGTACATCAGCATCCTGGGCCATGGCCACGGCTATTTTCTGTTTTTTTCCTTTTTGTACTTTTTGAAGTATATCATCAAATTTCTGGAGCATTTTTTATTTTGGCCTGTCCTGTTATTAAGTAGATACAAAGAGCATGGTCAGCTTTAGTAATTATTTAAAAAGCATCAATACTAACAGCCGTCAGGTCACTCCCATAAATGTTTTTGTGCCGTCGTGTTAAATAGTATGGTTTAATCAAATATTTCAGTCGATTTCCCGATCCGTTCCTCCAGATCACCCCGCCTGGCACTGAGCAGACCATTTTTTGTTGCTGTAATTAGTCCATTCAGAGAAGCAGCATGGTTTGGGTAGGCTGCCATTCCGATTAAAACATTTACTTTAATCGATTGGGAGGTAAAGACTGAATTCTGGATAACCCTGAGAATTTTTCGGGCGGCATCCATGGCAGTATTTTCTCCGGTTACCGGCAAACCAACCAGAAATTCGTCAGCGCCAAAACGGCAAAAACCATCATAGACACGCAGGTTATTCTCGAGTAAATCAGAGACTTCGCGCAGCACCTGCCGGGCCATTTCCATTCCGTACTGCTGAACAATGGACCCGAATTTTTCAACGTCAACCAGCAGCAATGAGAAACTTTCATTGAGCCGGCGGGCCCGGTGATACATTTCCTGCAGGCGGGGGAAAAAATGATCGAAGCGCAGAGCACCACTGTCCGCATCCCGGCTGTTCAGCCTCAGGTTCTGGTCAATGATTCTTTTGCGACTGATGGCCATGCTGGCCAGGTTGGTAAAAAGTGTAAACAGTTTTTGCATATTTTCATCAAAATGATTGATCTCTGCCGAATCAGCATACATAAACCCAATCGGCTGGTGTCCGGAAACCAGGGGCAAGGTGATAATGGAGGCCGCCGGTTTTTCCAGCCTGATTTCGGCTGCCAGTTCGGGCATAGCTGCCGAATCGGCCACATATATCGGATTACCTTTCCAGATCAGGCTGCGCAGAATATCCGAAACAATGGGCTTCCGGTAATTCTTGCAGAATTCCCAGGAAAGCCCGAAAAAATTATGAATTTCGAGATATTCAGTCTCCGGGTTGATCTCGACTACTGCCACCGTTTGAACTTCTAATTGCCGCACCATACTATCGACAATTTCATGCAATGTGCGCTCGGTGGCCTGGCCGCTGTTCAAATGTTCCATGATGGGCAAAATACTATCCAGACAAATACTTTTTTGAATAGTATGCAGAGTTTCCATCACTGCCTCCCGGGTAAGGTACCCTATTGTTTAAAATATTTTTGATGAATCCCGGCAATCTCATCAATTCGCCGTTCGGCAAACCGTGATGCTGCCTGGGCTGTGGTTATTTCTTCCTCGGCAGAAATTTTATAAACTTCCTGCAAAATAGTATAAATATTTTTAACCTTACTGGTCACCCGTTCCTCATTGTATTCATTAATCACTTCAAAGTAGACATTAATGACACCACCGGCATTGATGATATAGTCCGGGGCATAGAGAATACCTTTTTCCAGTAATTTTTGAGCATGTCGATTCTCATCGAGTAACTGGTTGTTAGCTGCGCCGGCAATAATTTTATATTTCATCCGTGGAATAGTTTCATCATTAACTACCGCACCAAGAGCACAGGGTGCAAAAACATCGGCCTCAACCCCATAAATTTCATCGCCGGAAACTGCCCTGGCTCCGAATTCTTTGACCACCCGCATGACTTTATCTTCATAAATATCCGAGACAATAAGTTTGGCGCCGGCCTCGTGCAGCAGCCTGGCCAGAAAATAGCCGACATGACCAACACCCTGAATGGCCACGGTTAAATTTTTTAAATCCTCAGCACCGGTCTTAAAGCGGACTGAAGATTTTATGCCCTCAAAGGTGCCCAGAGCGGTAAAAGGTGATGGATCGCCGCTGCCGCCAAACATTTTCGGCAGACCGGCAACAAAATTGGTTTCCATTTTGATATTCTGCATGTCTTCGACTGTGGTTCCGACATCTTCAGCGGTGATGTACCTGCCGCCGAGACTCTGGACAAACTGGCCAAAAGCACGGAACTTGGCTTCGGTTTTATCTTTGTTTGGGTCACCAATGATGACTGCTTTACCGCCGCCGAGATTAAGTCCGGCGGCAGCATTTTTATAGGTCATGCCCCGCGACAAACGGAGTGCATCACGAATCGCTTCATCTTCTGAAGCATACGGCCAGACACGGCAGCCGCCCAGCGCCGGACCCAAAACCGTATTATGAATAGCTATAACCGCCCGAAGCCCGGTTTGTTTGTCATGACAGAGCACCACTTGCTCGTGTCCGTATTCAGTCATGTGATCGAAAACCTTCATAGAATCTCCTGTATGGAAGTTGACGGCTAAAAACCCAACAAATATTAGAGATTGTTCGCTTCAAGTTCAAGCAAAGAAAAAAGGCGGTCAGTCAGACCGCCTTCTTCATTTTAAGCATTTAGAGCAGCAATTGTGGCCATGTGGACGATGGTGTCCACATCGGTATCGCGCTGCAATACATGCACCGATTTCTCCAGCCCGATCAGAATCGGCCCAATGGCTTCGGCACCGCCGATCTGGTGCATCAGCTTATAGGCAATATTACCGGATTCCAGTGAGGGAAAAATAAGAACGTTGGCCCGGCCTTTTAAAGTGCTGAAATCCCAGTTTTTCTGAAGCAGGGATGTATCAAGCGCGGGATCAACCTGCATTTCTCCATCAATTTGGATATCCGGTCGTTTGGCCTTAACCAGTTCCGTTGCCCTGGCCACCTTTTCCGCCAGCGGATGATGGGCGCTGCCGAAATTGCTAAAGGAAAGCATGGCAATTTTTGGCTCAATATCAAATTTTTTCACCTCATCATTAGACAGAATGGCGATCTCGGCCAGTTGTTCGGCTGTTGGCTCAATATTTACGGTGGTGTCGGCAAAGAAAATAGTTTCTTTTGCCAGCAGCATCATATACAACCCGGCGATTACCTTTTTATCCTTGCCAACCTCAAGAATTTTGAGTGCCGGGCGGATAACATCGGGATAATTGCTGGTCAAACCAGAAACAAGGGCATCGGCATCGCCTTTGCGAACCATCATCACACCAAGACTGTTTTCATCGCGCTCGATACGACGCCGGGCACTGGTCCGGTTGGCACCTTTCCGGCTGCGGATGCGGTAGTATTCTTCGACGTATTCGTCGAGCTTTTGGCAGTTCTGACTATTGGTGATTTTCACCGAATCCAGATTGAGATTATGATCGGCAGCCATTTTCCTGATTTTTTCAGGATCACCGATCAGGATCGGTTCAATGGCATCCTCATCCAGCAGAATCTGAACGGCACGCAATATTCTCAGGTCTTCGCCTTCCGGGAAAACAACCCGTTTTTTATTGGCTTTCACTTTATTGATCACCGAACGCATCACCTCGCGCGAGCGGCCGAGACGGGCTTCGAGAGAGTCACGATAGGCATCCCAATCCGTTATCACTTTGCGGGCCACACCGGTTTCAACCGCAGCTTTGGCCACTGCCATCGATTCCCAGGTCAGAACCCGCGGATCAAAAGGTTTGGGGATAATATATTCCGGTCCGAAAGAAATCGGCTTGCCGCCGTAAGCTTTAATCACTGCATCCGGAACATCTTCCCGGGCCAGTGTAGCCAGAGCATTAACCGCGGCCTTTTTCATTTCTTCATTGATTGCCCTGGCCTGAACATCCAACGCACCACGGAAGATAAAAGGAAAACCGAGTACATTATTAACCTGATTCGGAAAATCTGAACGGCCGGTTGCCATAATCAAATCTTTGCGGACACTGATTGCATCCGGGTAAGTGATTTCAGGATCCGGGTTGGCCATAGCCATGATAATCGGTTTCGGGGCCATGGATTTTACCATTTCTTTGGTCACCATGCCGGCGACAGAGACACCGGCAAAAACATCAGCGCCGACCATCACATCGCCCAGGGTTGCCGGTCCGTCACCGTTGGCCAGAAGGTCTTTATATTTGTTCATACCTTCGGCGCGCCCTTTGTAACAGAGACCTTTGGAATCGACCAGGTAAAGATTCTCCTTTTTCACACCAAGACTTACATAGAGGTTGGCGCAGGCAATTCCGGCAGCGCCGGCTCCGCTGAAGACTACCTTGACCTGATCAATTTTTTTACCCTGCAGTTCCAATGCGTTCAGCAGAGCTGCTGCGGAGATGATCGCCGTTCCATGCTGATCATCATGAAAAACCGGGATATCCATGGTCGCTTTTAGGGTTTCTTCAATGTAAAAACATTCCGGCGCCTTGATATCCTCAAGATTGATACCGCCAAAAGTCGGTTCGAGAATCTGCACGGTGCGGATAATTTCATCCGCATTATGGGTGTTCAGTTCAATGTCAAACACATCGATATCGGCGAATCTTTTAAAGAGGACGCCCTTTCCTTCCATAACCGGCTTTCCGGCTTCGGCACCGATATCACCCAATCCTAACACAGCCGTGCCGTTCGAAATCACGGCAACCAGATTGCCTTTGGCTGTGTATTCATAAACCAGTTCCTTATTCTTGTGGATTTCGCGGCAGGGTTCGGCCACACCCGGCGTATAAGCCAGGCTTAAATCCCGCTGAGTCGCACAGGGTTTGGTTGCCACAACTTCCACTTTTCCTTTGCGCCCTTCGGAATGATAACTGAGCGCATCTTCTTTCCGGATCATTTTACCTCCATTATTCTTGGGAGTTTGTTTTGATGTCCAGCTCATCGAGTTTTCTGTACAGCGATGAGAGACTGATATTTAGAATTTTAGCAGCTTCTTCCTTATTATTGTCCACACGTTTCAGAATGTGCAGCAGATGCCCGGCTTCAAACATGGCCACAGCTTCCTTTAAGGGATCCGGGAACTCCGGTTTTATCTCGACTCCGGAGATATTCGGCGGCAAATCCTGCGGTGTGATATAATCCCCTTCACACAGAATCAGAGCCCGTTCGATAACATTTTCCAGTTCACGGATCCCACCCCGCCATTCATAATTAATCAGGTACTGCATGGTTTCATTGCTGGCGTTATGAATGGAGCGGCCCAGTTCCATATTGTATTTGTTTATAAAATGTTCAATGAGAAGAGGAATATCCTCACGCCGCTCGGAAAGCGCCGGGAGCTGGATTTCGACTACATTGAGGCGGTAATACAAATCATCGCGGAAGGTGCCGTTTTCGACATCTTCCAGCAGTTTGCGGTTGGTCGCGGCGATAATCCGCACATCAATTTTTACGGTTGCTGTGCCGCCAACCGGTAAAATTTCACCCTCCTCAATGGCCCGGAGCAGTTTAACCTGCAGGTGCAGCGGGATATCGCCGACTTCATCAAGGAACAGGGTGCCCTCATTGGCGATTTTAAATAGGCCGTCCTTATCGCGAACGGCACCGGTAAATGAGCCTTTTTTATGGCCAAAAAACTCGCTCTCCAGCAAAGTGCCGACAATTGCCCCGCAGTTGATTGGTACAAAAGGTTTATCGCGTCGATCGCTGTTATAATGGATAGCCCGGGCGACCAGTTCTTTCCCGGTTCCGCTGCGCCCGGTGATGAGGACATTGCTGGTGGTTTTGGCCACTTTTTCAATCAGCCGGAAAACCAGCTGCATTTGCTGACTCTGCCCGATAATATTGCTGAAATTGAATTTTTCCTGAATTTCCCGGCGCAGGGCCTGGTTTTCACGGATCAGTTCTTTTTGCCGCACCAGCCGGCGGATTTTCAGCAGAACATCATCCAAATCAAAAGGTTTTAGAATATAGTCAAAGGCGCCGGAGCGGAGCGCTTCAATCGCTGAATCGAGACTGCCATGGGCGGTAATGATAATTATGGATGTATCCGGACAAAGATTCTGACATTTTCTGACCAGGGTCAGGCCATCCATCTCGGGCATTTTCAAATCGGTAATCATAATATCAAAATTGGTATGCTGTAACAGGCTGAGCGCATCCTTGCCATTTGAGGCGGTCTGCGTTTCAAATTTTTCCTCGTTTAGCAATAATTCGAGTGATTCGCGAATAGTCCGCTCATCATCGACGATCAGAATTCTGGCTTTCATCCGGCAGCTCCGGGTTGTGTTACAGGCAAAATAACGGTGAACTTACTACCGGTTCCGGGTGTGCTTTCGACATTAATTTTTCCGTTGAAATTTCTGACGATACCATAACTGACTGACAGGCCTAACCCGGTTCCTTTTCCGACCTGTTTTGTTGTAAAAAATGGCTCAAAAATTTTTGTCAGATTTTCCCCGGGAATACCGCTGCCGGTGTCTTCAAATTCGATAAAAATCTGGTCTGACTGTATATAGGAACGGACCATAATCAGACGGCGTTCTTCGCCGAGAGCATCAACAGCATTGATCAGAATATTTAAAAAGACCTGTAAAATCTGGTCACTGACCAGAAAAACCAGCGGCAAGTCCGGATTCAGGGCAAGCTCTATTTTTAGATGTTTAGCCCTCCGGTCATATTTCACGATGTTCACCGCATGAATGATAATTTCATTGATATTGTTAAGGGCCGATTCATAATTGGACGGGCGGGCGAAATCAACCAGTTCCCGGACAATTTTTGAGATGCGGTCAATATTACTCAGAATGGTATTCAGATATTCGGTTCGTACCTCATCCCGTTCTTTCCGTTTGATCAGTTGAGCCATGGACGAAATGCTGGTTAGTGGATTGCCGATTTCGTGGGCAATACCGGCAGCCATCAAACCCAGACTGGCCATTTTTTCCTGATGAGAAATCTGGAACTGGGCGTCACGGAGGGCTTTAGTCCGTTCCTCAATTTTCAGCTCGAGGGTACTGTAAGATTCGAGCAGCCTGGCCCGCATGCGCTCGAACTCATTGGCCAGCAGCTGAATTTCATCCCGGCTTTCAATATTGATCGGTTCGGTCATTTCACCCTGGCTGATCCGCTGGGCGGCACGGATCAGTGCATGAAGCGGACTGGTTACTTTACGGGCCAGGATAATGGCGATGATCAGTAAAAAAATACCCAGTACCAGATTGGCCAGAACAATCTGGTAAAGCAGGTTGCGCAGCGGATCAAAAATATGTTCACCGCTCAGCCTGGAAATCAGGTGGATATTCTCCAGAACAGGTGTCCGGACTATAAGTTGTGGCCCAGGCAGCGGAATATTAAAAAATTTATCCGTATCTTTAAGGTCTGGAGAAGCAGCTGAAACTGTGGAAATTTGATTTTTGCTATCCAGAGCAAGCGTTGAATTCTGTAAATGGAAGAAATGGGAAATGCCCGCCGCATCGTCAGCTAAAAACCTGCTCAGATAAGTGGATTCGGAGATAAAAAGGAAATTAATATTATCAAGAGTCATCATCCCGGTTATGTATTTTTTACCACCGTGTTCCAGCAGCATCCCTGAAATAGCCAGGTCACTCTGCAAAATTTCCAAAGGGAGCAAGCCATTGTTAAATTCGGTCTTCCAACGGCCAGAAGCCATGCTCTGGATAAAAAGCATTCCTTCATCATCAACCTTAGTATCATTTTCATTCGGACAGTTTTGAAGAAGATGTTCAGCAATTTGCCTGCGTATCGAGTCGCTCAGCTTATGATGCACCTGCTCCAGATTCTTTTGATAGACGGATTTTAATAATTCTTTATTTACCATATAACCGATAATACTAAAAACAAGAAGAGGCACATAGGCAAAGAGTAGAAAATAGAGAATAAACTGCGTGTTCAAGCCGCTCGGCAGGTGAAAAAAAGAAGAACTGAACTGTTTTTTATTTATAGTCATTGAGTCACAAACACAATCATCTTTTAGACAGGTAAGGTAACCTCGGTTTTATTTTTTATCAAGGTAATTTTCTGTACTTCACCGGTGGCCGGGTACCTGTATCGGGCTAAATAAATAAAAATCCTGCACTTCTCCGGATCTAGAAACAGAGTGGAAAGGCCCTACAAATACATTAAAGTGAAGAAAGAAGAAAATGCCTATTTCAGCCCTGTTTTTCATGGTCTCCGTGGTGGTTTTCATCCGTGGATAAAAATTTTTAACAGG
>DYOS01000065.1 GCA_020720405.1 Caldithrix sp.
CTAGTGTTCACTGTCAGGAATAATCTCATTCGTGTTATCTCAGCAAGAGATATGAATCAGAAAGAGAAGGAAGTATATTATGAGCAAATTGGAAAATATTCCTGAGTTTCAAAATGAAGCTGAAGAACGTGAATTCTGGTCAGAGAAAAATTCTACGGATTATATTGATTGGCGTAAATCCAGGCCTGTGTTGTTTTCAAAATTGAAACCATCTACTAAAACGATATCTTTAAGGTTACCTGAATTCTTATTAGAAGAACTTCGAATGTTGGCCAACAAGAGAGATATTCCCTATCAATCCCTGATTAAAATATTCTTAAAGGACAAAATTGATCAGGAACTAAAAAAAACCATTTAGCATAATTCTCAGAGCCGCCGGGGAGATTGTGGAGAGGCTGCTGGCCGGTAGGTGGGTAAAGGGTTGATGCGTTGAGTACCGTGCAGAGTATTCAACAGATATCTCAGATTCAATCTTTGTGTCTTTTTATAGTTATCGTTTTGGATTTGGCAAAAACAAATTTAGATTGCCAAAAAAAGCAGAGGAAAGAATAATGTTGGCTACCTTGGATAAATTCGGTCGTGTTTTGATACCTAAGAAGTTCCGCGAACATTTAGGTATTCGCAATAACTCCTCTTTAAATATAGTTGACGATGGCAATCGCATTATCATTGAACCTGTTGTTGAAAAAAATCCCATTGTAGAAAAAGATGGAATTATAGTCTACACGGGGAAAATACAGTCGGATATTGATAAAGAAATCAGAGCCGATCGTTTACGGCGGATGAAAAAAGTACTCCCTTTTGGTGATACAATTGAAAATACTATTTGATACATCCGTTTTAATCGCCTCAAGTGTTGAAGTTCATCCAAAACACGAACCGGCTTTGCTTTGGCTGAAAAGGGCAAAGAATAAAGAGTTTGACGCTTTTTTAGCCTCACATTCAGTTTTGGAATTCTATAGCATTTTAACTTCAGCACCATTTAAACCAAAGATTTCACCTGATCTGGCAAAACAACTTATCGATACAAATCTTAGGAAAAATTTTATAACGACCTCATTGGAACCGGAGGAATACTATTTTCTTATTGACTTGGTATCCACAGCAGGATTTATCGGCGGGATTGTATATGATGCATTGATTTATGAATGTGCCAGGAAATCAAATGCTGATAAAATTCTTACCTTAAATGTGAAGGATTTCAGCCGTTTAAACACGGATAAAAAGATTGATGTAATCTCCGTATAATACTAGTGTTGCTAATCCAATAAAATTACTAACTGCGGGTTGGCACTAAACTCAGTCAGGATGGCTTCCGACATGGTAATCTGGATAATACCGGGAGTTCATGGTAATAGAAATTATGGAAATTCACGAACTTATTGAAGGTGTGCGCCGCAATAACCGCAGCATCATCGGCCAGGCCATCAGTCTGGTTGAAAGTCAGGCCGAAAAACACCGTACCCTGGCTGGCCAGCTTTTGCAGGAAATTTTGCCGCACAGCGGGAACTCCCTGCGCATCGGGATCAGCGGTATGCCCGGTGCCGGCAAAAGCACACTGATCGATACACTCGGTTCCTACATCATCGAACAGGGACATAAGCTGGCTGTGCTGGCCATCGATCCATCCAGTGGATTCTCCGGCGGCAGTATTCTGGGTGATAAAACCCGCATGGAAAAACTCAGCCGCTCGGAGCACAGCTTTATCCGTCCTTCACCAGCGGGTGGAACCCTCGGCGGAGTGGCCCGCAAAACCCGCGAAGCCATGCTCATCCTTGAGGCTGCCGGTTACGATTTTATCATTGTCGAAACGGTGGGTGTGGGGCAGAGTGAGTACACCGTGCGCTCGATGGTCGACTTTTTTATGCTGCTGCAGATTCCCGGCAGCGGCGACGAGCTGCAGGGTATCAAAAGAGGCATTATGGAAATTACCGACCTGGTGCTGATCAATAAAGCCGACGGTGAACGTAAAGGATTGGCTGAGAAAACCCGCCAGGATTTTGCCATGGCCGTGCATTACCTGCAGCCGGCATCCGCCGGATGGAGCACCAAAGCGGCAACCTGCTCAGCCCTGACCGGTGAGGGTATTCCCGCTATATATGAAATGCTGAACAACTTCCGTGAACAGGTTACGGCCAGTGGCTTTTTTGAAGAACGCCGTCGTTTGCAGCGCAAAGACTGGCTGCACAATTTACTGGAAAGTGAACTGCTGCTCCGTTTTTACCGCAATGAGCTGATCGCCGGGAAACTGGCTCAGTTTGAACAGGCGGTATGTGAAGGACAAATGGAGGTCAGTGAAGCAGCAGAATCGCTGCTCCGGGATTTTCTAAAAAGCTGATTGGCTGAACCCAGACAGTCCAAAGGCAGGATGGTTTTCTGATTTCCATTACATTTTTATCCACTAAATATCTGCATTTACAAATAATATTTAATGATTGGCTTCTATTTTTTAATTCTTTAAAATACCAAATCTAATTGGCAGGTTTTTCGGATTAATTCACAAAGCACTGGGGGATTTATGAAATTCGCTACAGTATTAGTGGCCTTATTGGCCATGGTCAGTATCGGTCTGGCGCAGGAGGACTGGGAAAAAGAATATGATGACAATTCCGGGACGGCCTACCAGGAAGGCTGGTATACTTACTGGGGACTGGGCGGGGCTTCAGTTTCCTATACGGATGAAGTAGATGATGCTCTTGATGAAATGGTGGATGATTACGATCTGGACCGTATGCAGCTAACCATTGATATGCTCGGTTTTTATTGGCCGATAAACAATAATACCATTCTTGGTTTTGTGATTAATGCTGCGGCAGATCGTATTTACGATAGTGATGACTGGTTCCAATACAATAGTTATCTATACAGCGCCAGCGCTATCTATTATCCGGGCAGTGAATTTGGCAGCGGTGTTTTCCTGCGCGGGGACGTTGGGATGGCGGCCTTCGTCGCCACGGACTCTGATGAGAATTCCGAAAACGGGGAAAAAGGTTTTGGCTTTCTGGTTGGCGGCGGATACTCTATTAATTTAGGCGGAACCCGCATTTTGCTGAATGTAAATTATGCCCACCGGAGTGTGGAATTTTTTGAGATAGACAAAGTCTCGGTTATCGGTTTCTCCGTCGGCGGTCTGTTCTAATTTTTAACTTCTGCATCAGGCTCCGGAAATAACACACTCCGGAGCCTTCATTTTAAACTAATAATATAAATCTTTTTTTAGTATTTATTTTTCCAGCCAGCCGTCGAATATAACAAAGACATTTGCGGAGGAATTATGAATAACAGTATTCTGATGCGGCTTAAACTGGCCATGATTGCTTTTGGCCTTCTTCTTGGTGCCATCTTTCCTTTCTACGCCAGTATATTTGTAACCTTTGATCAGGGTATGTTTCCATATTTTTTACTGGGCAGTCTTGGCGCTGGCCTTGTTTTGGGACTGATAAACAATGTCCTGATTCATCAAATATTGATTAAAGAATTGATGAAAATTTGTACCTACTCGGTAAAAATCGGCGCTGGCGATTTTGTCTGTGATATGTCGGTTAACAGCAGTGATGCTGTTGGCACCATCGTGGACAGTCTGAAAACAGGCATTGGCCGGATCAGCGGTATGCTAAAAGAAATGTTCGATACTTCAACCCGTATCTCGGAATCAGCCGGCCGTTTCCGTGATATCTCCCGGCGTATGGATGAAAAAAGCCGGAACATAGAAGCAGTAACCGCAACACTAAATTATAACAGTAACGAGTTGAAAAAATTTGCGGATAAAGTGTCAGAAAATGTACGGTTCGTTTCCGGGGATGCCCGTGAAATTGAAGACAATATGAATACAATTCACCATGGCACTAATAACCTGCTGCAAACCAGCAGGGATGAAATGAATACCTTTCGTCAGGTGCACCACGAGGCCTCAGAGATCCTCAACAAAATTCAGTCACTTAAAAATTCTTCGCAGGAAATTTATGCCAAGAATGATTTGATTGTCGAGATTGCCGAGCAAACAAAAATATTGGCCCTGAATGCAACTATCGAAGCGGCCCGGGCCGGGGAACACGGGAAAGGATTTGCTGTGGTGGCCAATGAAGTCAAAGACCTTGCTGGCAAAACCTTTGAAATTACCCAGGAAATTTTCAACTATCTGCAAAGTTTTCGTGACGACAGCCAGTCCTCTTATGAAGCCTTTGAGTCCTTTACCAGTTCTATTGATCAATTACGGGGCAAAGTCGAAATCTCCAACCAGGAAATGCAGCAACAGGCTGAACACATCCGGACTGTTTTTAACAAAACCCAGAATATCATCAGCCACACTACGGATGTTTCCACAAATATTCAGCGTCTGAATTCCGGACTGTCCCAGATTACGGAGAGTATTGGTGCTGTTCATCAATCCATTGCTGACACGGCTCAGGATGCCATGGTTCTTGACCAGGATTCCAAAGATTTATATAAGATGATGGATTTGTTCAAACAGACCAAACAAAGCTTTAATCTGATACAAAGCTAATTGATAAGTCTTCTGGTTCAGGCGGCCCGGGTTTTTGCTGCATCATGAATATAAGAGACCGCACTGAGGGCGGCGATGGTACCATCCGCTACGGCAGTTGTAACCTGCCTGTATTTCTTGGCAATCGAATCGCCGGCAGCAAAAACACCGGGCAGATTGGTCGATCTGCTCTCATCCACAATAATTTCTTTCCAGCGGTTCAATTCAATTATTCCAGCCAGCGATTCTGTATTCGGGACATAGCCAATAAAGATAAAAACCCCGTCAATCGGTTTCTCATGGACCGTAGCGGATGGAATGTGGCGGATTTTCACCCGGCGCAAAGACTCCTCACCGATGAATTCATCTATAGTTGATTCCATGATAAAATCAATTTTAGGATTATTGCGGGCCTCTTCCACGGCAATTGGATAAGCCTGAAAATGATCAAACTGGTGGACAATGGTTACTTTTGATGCATATTTGGTCAGTGAAACAGCTTCTTCCAGAGCAGAGTTTCCGCCGCCAACAACGATAATCTCCCTTCCGCTGAAAAAGTCACCGTCACAGGTTGCGCAATAAGAAATCCCGTTACCTTTGTACTTTTCCTCACCGGCTACACCGAGGGTACGGCTTTTACCGCCGGTCGCAATAATAACAATTGCAGAAGTATATACAGTCGATTCATTTACCTCGACCCGCTTTACAACACCGTCCAGGTGCAGGGCACTGATCCGGAGATTGGATTTGATCTGACACCCGAAATCCTGAGCCTGTTTTTTCATAATCCGGGCCAGGGCATATCCGGAGATATTCTCCACACCGGGATAATTGGCAATTTCATGGGTTAAAACCATCTGTCCACCAACCGTACCCTCATTCAAAATCAGTGTTTTTAATTTTGCCCGTGAAGTATAAATACCGGCGGTTAGACCGGCCGCACCGGCACCGAGAATAATTACATCATAATGGTTTTCCATCAAAAATCCTTTGTTTTCTATCTTTTTTCCTGGTGACCCGACGATCTCAAAATTGGTTTTAACCATAGAGAACCAGGAGCCCACTTAATTCAGGGTTTTCTTCTATCTTCCGTCTTCTTCTTCGTCCACGAATGTCACGAATTAACACGAAGTAAAACTCCCTGGCGGTTCAGTTTTTTATTTTTTATTTCTTAGCCACCGATCGACACCGATATTCACTGAGTTCTTTACTGCTTTCTGCTTCCAGCTTCTTTCTTTGTTGTTTACCGGCCGAACTGTTCATCCAAAATAGCCGTGATCTGATCCATGCGCTGAATGCTGCTGGTGGCTTTCACCGGCTGACCATTTTTATAGTAAACGGTAAAAGGCAGACCCATAAAACCGGCAGTTTGAGGCAGGCTTCGGATTAGGCGGGCATCAGGATGATCAAATTCCATATCGGCAAATTTTACATGTTTATATTCATTCTCCAATTCCTCCATCACTTCATAAACCGGGATGCACATTGGTCCCATCCGTCCGCAGCATATCATCACGTTTTCGTTCTCACCGAGCAATTTCTGATGGTCATCGGCCGACAGCACATGAGTAAGATTGGTATGTAACATAAGTCTGTTCCTTTTTGAATGTGTTTAATTTGCCGGTTCAGATGAATAGTGACGGGGCAAAGTTACAGGAATAAGTGTATTTTTTGTTTCCGGGAGCGGGCCGGGGAACAGGTTTGGTTTTTGATTATTTTCAAAAAAAATGTATCTTTCAGGCTCATTTAAGCTGAATTCAGACAGGAAATTATGAAAGAAATTGCCAGGCAGTACGAGCCCGCCGGAATCGAGAAAAAATGGTATTCCTTTTGGCTCGATCAGGAATATTTTCACGCCACCGTCAATCCGGATAAAAAACCCTATACCATTGTCATTCCTCCGCCTAATGTCACATCCGTGCTGCATATTGGTCACGCCTTTAACAATACTATTCAGGATATGCTTATCCGCTACAAGCGGAAAGCCGGTTTTGAAACGCTGTGGATGCCGGGTACCGATCATGCAGGTATTGCTACTCAGGCTGTGGTTGAACGGAATCTGAAACAGACCCAAGCTAAATCCCGCTATGATCTTGGCCGGGAAAAATTTGTCGACCGGATCTGGCAATGGAAGGAAGAAAACGGCAGCAAAATCATCGAACAGCTAAAACGAATGGGCTGTTCCTGCGACTGGCAGCGGGAGCGGTTTACCATGGATGAGGGTCTGTCCCGGGCCGTTCAGGAAGTTTTTATCCGCTTTTATGAACGCGGCCTTATTTACCGCGGCCCGCGTATTGTTAACTGGGATCCGGCCTCGGCTACTGCCCTGGCTGATGATGAAGTGGATCATGTTGAAACCCAGGGTAAATTGTACCATCTGCGCTATAAATTGGCAGACTCCGATGAATACATTGTGGTTGCCACTACCCGTCCGGAAACCCTGCTCGGCGATACGGCCGTGGCCATCGCCCCGGATGACCAGGCCAAACTGCATCTGCGCGGCAGACGGGTTATTATCCCGTTTGTCAATCGTCCGGTGCCGATTATTAGCGATGAGCATGTGGATAAGGAATTCGGTTCCGGGTTTGTCAAGGTTACCCCGGCCCATGACCCGAATGATTTTGAGATCGGGCAGCGCCACCACCTGCCCCAGGTTATCGTGCTTGATAAAGACGGTAAAGTGCTGCCGGTTTGCCAGTTATTTGATACCGGACGTCTGATTGATGAACTGCCGGTGCCGGCGGATCTGGCCGGAGTGGACCGGTTTGAGGCGCGCAAGAAAATAATGGCCGCCCTCGAATTGGCCGGACAGGTTGAAAAAATCGAAAATCATACCCACGCTGTCGGTCACAGTTACCGTTCCAAAGTACCGGTTGAACCCTATCTTTCGGTGCAGTGGTTTGTAAAAATGAAGCCTCTGGCCCAAGCCGCTCTCGAGGTTGTTCAGGATGGCCGGGTTGCTTTTTACCCCAAAGAGCGCTTTGAGAAAACCTACGAGCACTGGATGACTACCATCCGCGACTGGTGTATTTCACGGCAGTTGTGGTGGGGCCACCGTATTCCGGTTTGGTACAACGATGCCGGCGAAATGAAAGTGACCCTGACCGATCCCAGCACGGCCAACGAAAAATGGCTGCAGGACCCGGATGTGCTCGATACCTGGTTTTCGTCCCAGCTTTGGCCGTTCTCAACCCTGGGCTGGCCTGATCAAACTGCCGAACTGGATTATTTTTACCCGACCGATACGTTGGTTACCGGACCGGATATCATCTTTTTCTGGGTCGCCCGGATGATTATGTCCGGTATGGAATTTATGGACGAAGTACCCTTCCGCCAGGTCTATTTCAATGGTATTGTCCGCGATGAGCAGGGCCGCAAGATGAGCAAATCACTGGGCAACGGCATCGATCCGCTGAAAATGATTGAAGAATACAGCGCCGATGCTATGCGCTTTACCCTGATGATGCTCAGTTCGGAGGGGCAGGATCTCAACCTGGGCGAGCGCAGCTTTGAAATTGGCCGGAACTTCGCCAACAAAATCTGGAATGCCTTCCGTTTTCTCGGTCTGCAGATTGAAACCCCGGACAGCAATTTTGAGCCGTACCGTGAGTTTCTAACCCTTGAAGACCGCTGGATTCTCAGCCGTTATCATCGTGCAATCGGGGAAATGACCCGCAATCTCGACCGTTTCCGGCTGAGCGAGGCGGTTGAAGCCATCTATCATTTTATCTGGCATGACTACTGCGACTGGTACCTGGAGATGATCAAGAAACGGCTCTACAAGGCTGAACGTCCGGAGGAAAAGCAGGCCGCCCTGACCGTGGCCACCTGTATCATGAAAGGCAGCATGGAACTCCTGCACCCGGTAATGCCGTTTATCAGCGAGGAAATCTGGCAGAATCTCAAATCTGCCGGGGAAGAAAGTGTGGTTATCTCCGCCTGGCCGGAAGCCGATTCCGCATGGATCGATGAAAGTGCTGAAAAGGAAGTCGCTTTTATCCAGGAAATTATCGGCAGTGTCCGCAACCTGCGCGCGGAAATGAATGTGCCCCCGGCTAAAGGTCTGACGCTGCTGATACAGGGCGAAGCGCAACAGACGGAGATGGTTTTAAATAACGCCCGGCATTTTTCCGCCCTGGCCAAAGTAGAGCAATTAGCCCTTGCTCCCGAAACACTCGACCGGAACGACTGCGCCACTTTTGTCCGGGCTGGTGTAGAATGCTTTGTTCCGCTCTCCGATCTGATTGACCGGGATAAAGAAAAACAGCGCCTGCAAAAGGAAATTGAAAAATTCAGCGGGCTGGTACGCAGTGCTGAGGCCAAACTAAGTAATGAAGCCTTTCTGGCCAAAGCGCCACCGCAGGTGGTGGATACAGAAAAGGGAAAGCTGGCCGCACTGAAAGAAAACCTTTTAAAACTGGAGCAAAATTATGCCAGGTTTGCTTGATATAATCAGTATACTGCTGTTCAGCACACCGCAGGTCGCCCAGGATCGGCTGTTGGTTGTCACCAATCAGAACCGGGCTTTGATCGATGAGAAACGTCTGATCAAATTAGAAAAAGAACAGGTTCAGCTCAGCCTGGAAGCCGTTTCGGATCAAATCAATCCGGTCACGGTCAGCGCTGAGGGCTACACAGATTTCTTTGAAATTATTTCCCAGCAGTTTCTTAATCAGCCGCTGACCAGCGAACAACTCCGGCAGAAAACCATTGGCCATGAGGTCAAGGTTAAACATTCACAGCTCGGCGAATTTTATGGCACCGTACTACACTGGCAGGGCAGCGAACTGATTATGGTGAGCGGTGGCAGTGTCCGAATCATTACGTTTAATGACGAAACCACTGTTGATCTACCGGATGACCTGCTGACCGATTTTCGCAAAGGCGGCCGGCTGCTTTGGAATATAAAAACTATAAAGCACGGTGAAGTGCCGCTACGCCTGACTTATGTGACCGAGGGCTTGCGCTGGGAAGCGTCATACAATGCCATATTGAACGATAAAGAAGATAAAATGGCCATTGACGGCTGGGCGACGGTCAGCAATAATACCAATATGGATTTCGGTTTGGTAAGTCTGAAATTGTTAGCCGGTGATCTGCAGACCGTGGAAATACGTAATTTTCTAATGGTGGATGCGGTCTCCGAAATGAGAGCACCCATGGCCGGTGCTCCGGCGCAGGAAGAATCCTTCCACGAATATCACCTGTATCATCTGCAGGAAAAGCAGGTCATTCCGGCCAACCAGGAAATTCAGGTGCGTTTTATAAAACCGGCTGTTGTGGATGTAGTAAAAAAATACCTGGTCAGCAATCACCATCCCGAAGCCGTGCATTCGGTGATCACATTCAAAAATGATAAGAAATCCGGTTTGGGTGAGCCCCTGCCCGGCGGCGTGATCCGTATGTTCAGTGAGAAAGGCACTACCCGGGCCCCGATTGGTGAAGACTTTATCAGTCATACGCCTAAAGATAAAGAAGTGGAGTTGACCACCGGAACAGCTTTTGATATCAGCTCGGAACGAATCGAGCAGCCGGTCAAAAATCTTTCCCGCCGCTCCCGTCAGGAAGCGGTGGTTTATACACTGCATAATTCCCGCAGCGAGGCGGTTCAAGTCCAGGTTGATGAATATTATCCGGACTATCAGTTGTTCAAACTGAATGAGAGCTCGCATGAGATGTTAAAGCATGAAGCGGGACGAATTAGTTTTATCCTGCCCATCCCGGCCGGTGGTGAGGCCAAATTAACTTTTGAGTACACAGTAAGCTGGTAAATAATGGCAAAAAAAAGTAAGAATAATTTTAGCGAAGAAGAACTGCGGCAGAAAATCCGCGAAGAACTGGAACGGGAACATCAGAGCCGGGTTTCCACATCGCGCAGCGAAACCGACCGTGTTCTGGCTGAACTGGAACAGAAGAACGAAATCAATCAGTCTGAACTGATCGAAAATTACCTGCAGCAACAGGTGGAAGATGAAGTGTACAGTTCCTATCCTGAATTTATACGCTGTGAAAACCACCTCAACGAAATACGCTGGTTTACAGCCCACGAGCTGAGCGATGAGTATGAATTTTACCCGGTTGTTGAAACCTGGTGGGACAGGCTGAAATCCCGGCTGAGCCGGGCGGAGAAAATTTTCGTGCCCGATACGCCCGAAATTCGCAGCCTGATGGCTGAGTACCGGGAAGAAATAAGGCTGGATGCCGAAAACCGGGCGGCTGAAAGCCGCCGCATGGGCAGGGACACCAAATCGGCACCGACCGATGCCCAGGAGAAAAAAATCTATGAGGAAGAGCTCGACCGTTTTTATCAGGGTAAAAAAGGCTATCAAAAATACCGCAATCACCTTGGTGAAATCCGCTGGCTGACCGCAGCCGAGGTCGAAAAAGAGGAAGAGTCGCTGGAGGAAGTTATTACCACCCGGCAAATTATTGCCCGCTATGCGCTGTGGCTTGGTGCGGCACTTCTACTCCTGCTGGCCGGCTGGTTTACAGCCTCCCGCTTCGAGGTCATTGCGCCCAAAGGATTTGTAGTGATCAGCCTGAATGAACCGCGCGCCCAGCTTTATATCGATCATAACCTGGCGGCCGGTTTTCAGCCGGGTCAAACCTATCAGCTGACCAGCGGCGAACACCTGATTTCACTTCTGCTGCCCGGCTACAAATCAGTGCCCGCCGAGCAAAAGATCAGCCTGGCAGAAAATGATACCGTCCGCCTCAGTTTTCGCCTGGAAGCAGAAACCCTGAGTAATGCCGGTCTTGTTCTGATTGAATCGGATTTACCCGAAGCCCGGGTTTTCACGGATGGTAATTTCCGCGGCTATGTAAAAGATAACCACAAACTGATTCTGGCTGAAGGCGGATATACCATTACTCTTGAAGAACCCGGCTATGATATTTCACCGGCCAGCCGTTTTGTAGAAATTCACGCCGGCGATACCCTGCAGATTAGTTTCGGTTCCGCCGCCCGCCAGAAACGAACCGGCATCCGGACTTCACAGACGGTTATCAATACCGGTCTGATTGAAGTGCATTCCAGTGTTCCGGGGGCAGAGATTTATCTTGACGGCAAATTGACCGGTCTGAAATCGGATTATGTCATGCAGCGCATACCCTTTGGTCAGCATGTTATCCGCCTGGAAAAAGAAGGCTATAAAGTTTATCCGCTGGAGCGGGTCATCCGCCTCAGCGAGGATCAGAAACAGGTCCGGCTGGATTTTACGCTGACTTCAACCCTGCGCCGGATCGAGCTGAGCACACAGCCGGTAGCCGGGAAAATTTTTATAAATAATAAGGAATTAGGCCAGGGCAGGGTCATCGCCTCCCTGCCGCTCGGTGAACACACCGTCCGTTTTGGTATGGTTGAATATTATGAAGCACCTGAGGAACAGAAAATTGTGATTACCGACCACTCGGCAGAAAATTTACAGTTTACTTACCGCAGCTCATTCTCGACCCGCTTTAAGCCGGCCGGGGTGGCGCCAAACCCCACCCTCGGTTCGATCAATACCGGTTATATACTGGAAGGTTTGAATTTTAAGAACAGCGTGGAATACGGACCGGAGATTCAACAGAATAAAATACTCAATGAAGCGGTCTGGCTGTTAGGTTTCGCCTTCCAGTACCGTAATCCGCCTGGCAAAGATGCCCTGACACTGAGCTTCCAGGTTCCGGATAATCTGAATCTGCAGGGAGATATTCATTTGAAATTGTGGATTTATTCAACCGCACAGAACTATCCGCTGGCGATCAAAGGTAAATCCTATTACCAGGTTTATATCAACGGTGTCAAATTCCGGGAAGAAGTTCTGCCCGGTCATGATCAGTCACAGGCCGGGGAAAATGTCTTTGATTCATTTATCATCAATAATGTGCTGCGCCGTGGTTCCAACCGGATATTAATTTCGACCACCGACCAAACCACCGCTCATCTGATTCTGTGGAAGGCAGTAGTCGAATAAATGGCTGATTTATTCGAAGCCGGTATTGATCCGGCGGCGCGCCCGCTGGCCGAACGTATCCGCCCGGCTCATCTAAACGATGTTTCAGGGCATCACCGCCAGATTGGCCAAGGCTCCGCTTTACGCCGTCAGATCAGCAACGGTCGTCTGCCCTCGCTGATATTCTGGGGACCGCCGGGTGTAGGCAAAACAACCATCGGCCGTCTGCTGGCGGATGCAACCGGTTACCGTTTTGTATCGGTTTCGGCAGTCAGCGCCGGGGTTAAGGATGTCAAGGAAATTATTAGTCAGGCCAGGCAGGATCTGGCCTTGTATCAGAAAAAAACGGCGCTCTTTATTGATGAAATTCACCGTTTCAATAAGGCCCAGCAGGATGCTCTGCTTCATGCTGTGGAGGACGGGACGCTGGTTCTGATTGGCGCATCAACCGAGAATCCATCCTTCGAGGTCATCCCGGCTCTGCTTTCCCGTTGCCAGGTGATCAAACTGGAAAATCTCAGTGTGGAAGATTTGAAGAACATCGCCCTGCGGGCGATGAAAGAGGATGTGCTGTTGTGCCGGCATCAATTTCAAATAACCAATTGGGAAAAATTTCTGCTTCATGGCGGCGGCGATGCCCGGAAAACCCTGAATCTGCTGGAAAATTTGTACCACCTGTCTGATAAAACGGCAGAGATCATCCTGATCGATGATCCGTTGCTGGATCTGGCGGTTGACTATCAGCCGGCCTTTTACGACAAACAGGGCGAAATGCATTATGATGTTATTTCAGCCTTTATCAAAAGCGTCCGCGGCAGTCATCCGGATGGCGCCCTGTACTGGCTGGCCGTGATGATTGAAGGCGGGGAAGACCCGTTATTCATCGCCCGCCGGCTGGTTATTCTGGCGGCGGAAGATGTGGGTAATGCCGAGCCCTACGCCCTTAGTCTGGCTAATGCCGGGTTTGAGGCCGTGCAAAAAATCGGCATGCCCGAAGGCCGGATCATCCTGGCTCAGGTGACCACTTATCTGGCAGCCTGCCCCAAAAGCAATGCGGCCTACCTGGGTATCAGCGCTGCGCAGGAAATGGTCCGCAAGAAGGGTGTTCAGCCGGTTCCGCTGCATCTGCGCAATGCACCGACCCGGTTGATGAAGGAACTGAATTATGGCGGCGATTACAAATATCCCCATGACTTTCCCGGGCATTTTATTGGTCAGGAATACCTGCCGGAGACACTGAGCGCAGAGCAGTTTTATAAACCGCAGCCAATTGGCCGGGAAGAAAAATTGGGCGAATACCTGAGGCAATTATGGAAGAGAGAGTAAAGGTATGAACTGGTTCAAAGCAATACTGACCAATCGTTTTATCCGCAGGAAATTCAGCAGGCTGAATCTGAATGCGGCTGTTGAAAATTTTCCCGAGCTGGTTAAAAGGGTCGGACGGATTCTGGTTATCCTGCCCAGCAGCACCAGTCTGGAAAGCGGAAGTAACATATTCACCTCGCGCCTCTACGATTTGTTCGGCGAGGTTCAGGTGTCAACCTTTAACCGGACCAGCCTGCGTGAAACAGATGTCAACTGGTACGGATTACCCAGCGATAGATATCTCGAGAATATCCGGTCGGAAAAATTCGATATGGTTATCGATCTGAACAGCACACCGGATTATATCTGCAGTTACCTGGTTGCCCTGAGCGGTGCCCGGCTTCGCCTGAATTTAATTTCCACAGAATACGATCAGGCGTATAACCTGCATTTCCGCTCCGACCGCAAGCAGAATCCACAGGAACTGACCAAAAATATTTTAGAACAATTAAAAAAGCTGAAGAATTTTCAGAATTAACAAGGAGCAGCCATGCGGCTATTATTCATCCTCTTTTTAAGCATAATCACCTTGTACGGACAGGTTATTACCGAACCAACCATCGAGATTGGTACCTTTAATGCGGAGTGGTTTCCCTGCAAGGATGACGGTGAAATGATGAAGAAATATAATATTAATTTCAACGATCCACCCGCCGGGAAGGCCACCGATCTGGAGAAAATGTTTACCATGCTCCAGGCTCTTGATCTGGAATTGATTGGTCTGGTCGAGATCGTGGATACAAAGCTGATGGATGAAATGGCCAAAAAATACCTGGGGCCGGATTATCATTTTGTTTTTGCCCCTTCACCCGGATCGCAGCGGGTTGGTTTTCTTTATGACGGTGCGGTTCTGGAAATTATTGGTGAGCCGGAAATTTACCGCAGTGTCGCTCTTGATCCCGATTCCTGGCTGCGTCCGGCATTTCGCGTAAATTTTAAAGTAAAGCCAGCCGGATTTGATTTTCAGGCTATCGTTACTCACCTCAAAGCCGGTCCGGCCGGCTGGAAGCAGCGCGAAAAACAATGGCAGGTTTTAAAGAATATTATTACCGGTTTACAGCAGGGTGGACAGGAACAGGATATCCTGCTGATGGGCGATTTCAACAATGTTTCAAAACTGGGCTTTGATGAATTCCGGCCAATAATGAATGAGCTTAATTTTTCCTGGCTGACCGGTGAAAAAGACAGCCTGATCAGCAATTACTGGCAGCCGGATTACACAAAGGAGCGGATTCAGTCTTCGCTGATTGACCAGATTTTTATTTCAGCCGGGGCCGGAGAAGAATATGTTACGGGCTCGGTCCGGGCCGGCGGCATGTGTGCCGATGGTGCAAAAGAATATGAAGGTGGGCAGATTCCCGATTATTATGAATTTATCTCCGATCACTGTCCGGTTTATGTTTCCTTTCGGGCTGCACAGGATTTGGATTAGCCGGCCTTGTGTAAATCAGGATATTGGAGGCGGGAGAACATTTAAAAAGAAAAGTAGCCACCGGGAACACCGAAACACACCGATTGGATTGGGAATTTGGAATTGAAGAACCCCAAACTCGTCATCCCGCCTGAGCGGGACAAGTCTTCGAAG
>DYOS01000215.1 GCA_020720405.1 Caldithrix sp.
ACTCCGGCAACTGTAAATCACGCCTGAAATTCTAAAGTCCTGCTTCAAACCTGACGATTGATCATTTTCACTGATCAAGACCGGGAAAAGCTATGGTGTCTATTTCAAGTGATAAATCGTCCAGCCGGATTACTATTAAAGTTGTTGGTGCCACCTCTCCGGTTGAGATGAAAAACAGCCTGGAAATATTTCAAAAATCCTGTCTTCAGCTCAAACAGCCGATTAATGTCATTACCGATTTGACCCTGGTTCAGCCGGGCTCAGAAGACGAATTTCATACTTTATGCAAGATCAGTAAAAAGCTCTCGGAGATATTCGACTTCGATAAAGTCATCCGGGTCGTCGGCAACTCCCGCGATACCCTTGTCACCCTGTCCCGTCTTGACAAAATTTACCATTTAAAGGGCATTCAGTACGTCCCCACCATGCGCGAAGCCCTCAACCAGATCGAACCACTCAAATAGTTTTAATCACCTGCCGCCTTTTGCATTCTCTCCTTCCAGTCGCTGGTCATAGCCAGCCAGGCAAAATTTTCCGCTGCATGTAATTTCGAAGCCTGTATCTCTTTAATCAGGGTCTGATTGACTACTTGTTTGGTAAATTCCAGTGCCAGATCCGTTCCTTTTAAAATTTCCGCAGCCAGTTCAAGAGCTTTGGGCAAAACCTGGCTGTCTTCAGCAAGGGCATTGACCAGTCCGTAATGCAGCGCTTCAGCCGAAGACAGAACCCGGCCAGTCAGTAACAATTCCCTGGCCAGACCTGTGCCGCAGATATGGGTCAGGCGTAAAGTACAACCCACCGGTAGAATTGCGCCCAGCCGGACTGCCGGAAAACCGATTTTTGAGCCGGTTTTCAGAATGCGCACGTCCGCTGACGAAGCCAATCCATAACCGCCGCCAAAGGCATGTCCGTTCATGGCGGCAATAACCGGTTTAGAAAATTGCAGAACTGTACTCATCGTTTCTTCTAATTGCAGGGCAAAATCACGCGCTGCCGAATGGTTGGGAAAATCTGCCACTGCCTTCAGGTCAACACCGCTACAAAAGGATTTTTCGCCGGCCCCGGTGATAATCACCAGCCGGGTTTTCTCCCTGCGCAATTGCTTAAACAGCTCATCCAAACCAATCAGTAATTCCAGATTGAAGGCGTTATGCTTCTCCGGCCGGTTTAAGGTAACAATACTGATTTCATCATCCTGCTCAAGTTTCAGGTAGCTCATCCCTGCAATCCTTTCTAAAGATAATCCTACTGACAACGAAAATAGACAATAAACCAATTTAGCAGTCATCCATGAATATTGAAAACTCCGTTTTACAAATCGGTTTGTCCCCGGAAGAACTGTATCAGCTTGAGGTGAATGGTTTTTCCGCTATAATGCAGAAAGTCCGCCGGCATTTGCAGGGTCTTACCGAAAAAAATGCAGAGCTGGAAAAAACTATTGGTAAAATGCAAAGGGATTTGAAAGCAGCCCGCGAAGCCCAACTCAATATGCTGCCCAAGGAAATCAAAGGTGTTCCGAATCTGCGTTTTGCCGCCATCTTCCAGCCTTCTCAATACGTCTCCGGCGATATATACAATGTGTTCCGGCTGGATGAGCGGCACATCGGCATCTATCATATCGATATCTCAGGCCATGGCGTGCCGGCTGCGCTTTTTTCGGTCAGTCTGGCCCAGATGCTTAATTCTAATGTTTCCAGCCGGAATTTGTTGAAAGTTACCGCCAGCGCCCCGCCTTATTACAGACTCAATCCTCCGGATGAAGTCATCCGCCTGCTGGATGAAGATCAGTATTTTGATAATTATGGCATATTCTTCACCATGGTTTACCTGATTATGGATTTCACCAACGGACAGGTTCAGTTAGGCCGGGCCGGGCATAGTTATCCGCTTTTACTGCGCAGCTCCGGGGATTACACTGAACTACAAAACGGCGGCATTCCGGTCGGCCTGGGCTTACCACGGGAAGATTATATTGATGAATTTACCATGCGCCCTGGTGACCGGTTATTTCTCTACTCGGATGGTATGATTGAGGCAGTAAATCAGGAGGGTGAACAATACCGCTCAAAACGGTTGATCAGTCATTTGCTTGAGAACCGGACAAAGCCCGTGACCGAACAATTACAACTGGTACTCAATGATATTCACAATTTTTCGGGACAGTCCGAATTTGACGATGACATTTCCATTGTCGGTATTGAATTTTGCTGAGATTGTTTAAACCCAGCCCGTACTTTTTCCGCCACCGAAAACACCGAAGAAATTAACCACAGAGAACAAAGAACGAAATTGAGAATTGATGAGTCTGACCGCGGATTTTCCCGCATGGGCGGGATAAACTGCAGATTAGCACAGATAGAAAGAAAAAGCGCTTGTCATCCCGCCCGAGCGGGACAAAGTATCCTGTCAAAATTTTTCAGCCACCGATTGACACCGAAACACACCGATGGAATTCGGAATTGGGAATTGGGAATTGAAGAGCCCACAGCACGTCATCCCGCCGGAGCGGGACAAAGTATCCTGTCAAAATTTTTTGTCTATGGATGGCAAAAATTGAA
>DYOS01000216.1 GCA_020720405.1 Caldithrix sp.
ACGCGGCGCCAGGTCGCCGCTCCGGCCCTTTCCGGGATAGCAAAAGCCCATCGGCATCTGACCGAAAATCCGGGTATCGTAAAATTCGTCCCGGCTAACCTGCAGCCAGCGCCGCAGTTCATCCCCGCTGGGGTCAGCCCAGGGAATACCGGTTGCGTGTACTTTTCGGCCTGGTGTCTGACCGATCAACAGAATCCGCACCTGTCTGCTCAGGGCAACCACTGGTCGCGGCGGATGCGGCAGATATTCCCGGCACAGGGTACATAAGGATATCTCGTGTAGTAATTTTTCCATCTTATTCCTTAAACATTTCTATAAATGCCCCGCTGCTTTTCATGTAATTTTTCTCCTCCTTCTTTCCCTGCTTAATAACCTGAGTTCAAAAGGTTGACCCTGAACAAACGAGAAACGAAATTAGGGCATGCCTGAGGCTTTAGCCCGACCGGATATTTTCATTTTACAATCGTACCGTTTTTAAAGAAAGACGCAGATGGAATTAAACAACAAAACAATCATCGTTACCGGTGGTGCCGGCTTTATCGGTTCAAATCTGATCCGTTACCTGATCGGCCATACAACCGCGGTCATCATCAATGTGGACAAGCTGACCTATGCCGGGAATACCGGATCGCTGAGCGATCTGCAGGGCAATTCCCGCTATTTTTTTGAGCACAGAGACATTCAGGACAAACCGGCCATGGCCTCCATTTTTCAAAAATATCAGCCCGATGCGGTGATGCACCTGGCTGCCGAATCCCATGTGGACCGCTCCATTGATGGCCCCGCTGATTTCCTGAACACCAATGTTATGGGTACTTTTGTACTGCTGGAAACCAGCCGGGCGTACTATCAGTCGTTATCCGGGATTAAAAAACAGGAATTTCGCTTCCTGCATGTTTCGACGGATGAGGTTTTTGGATCGCTGGAGGCTAAAGGATTGTTCACCGAAAATACAGCTTATGATCCGAAATCGCCCTATTCGGCCAGCAAAGCAGCCTCCGATCACCTGGTCCGGGCCTGGAGCAATACCTATCATTTCCCGGCTCTGATCACCAATTGCTCTAATAATTACGGGCCTTACCAGTACCCTGAAAAACTGATTCCGGTGGTCATTCAGAAAGCCCTGAACGGTCAGCCCATTCCGGTTTACGGCAAGGGTGTGAACATCCGCGACTGGCTGTATGTGGAAGATCATGCCCGGGCCCTGGCCACGGTTCTGACCCGGGGCGAAACCGGTCAAACCTACCTGATCGGCGGGCGGAACGAAAAAAACAATCTGGAAGTAGTCAAAACCATTTGTGCCATGCTCGATCGGCTGGTTGAAAACCCGGTTGTCAAGCCCTATGCCGGCCTTATTGAATTTGTAGCAGACCGTCCGGGGCATGACCTGCGCTATGCCATCGATCCTTCCAAAACCGAACGCGAATTAGGCTGGAAAGCGGAAGTTTCCTTCGCCGAAGGGATGGAGAAAACGGTGCGCTGGTACCTGCAAAACACGGTCTGGATCGAAAAAATTTTAAATGGTGAAACCGAAATTAAGCGGCTGGGTCTGGCCGGGAGTAAAAAATGAAAGGCATTATTCTGGCCGGCGGAAGCGGAACCCGCCTCTACCCGGCGACACAGGTGATCAGCAAACAACTGCTCCCGGTTTATGATAAACCGATGATTTACTATCCGTTGTCAACCCTGATGCTGGCTGGTCTGCAGAAAATATTAATTATCACCACACCACAGGACAGCGCCCAGTTTCAGGCTCTGTTAGGTGACGGTTCACGCTGGGGCATCCGGCTGAGTTATGCGGTTCAACCCAAACCGGAAGGGTTGGCCCAGGCTTTTCTGATTGGTCAGGAATTCATTGGCAACGATCCGGTGGTACTGATTTTGGGTGATAACCTGTTTTTCGGTCATGGTTTGCCCGAGCTTTTGGCGCATGCCCGGAAAGAGCAAAGCGGAGCCACGGTTTTCGGCTATTATGTCAAAGATCCCCAGCGCTACGGTGTAGTTGAGTTTGATGGTCAGGGCCGGGCTTTATCTATTGAAGAGAAGCCGCCACAGCCGAAATCGAATTACGCCGTAACCGGGTTATATTTCTATGACAATTCAGTGGTTGAGCGGGCCCGGAAAATAAAACCTTCCGCCCGCGGTGAACTGGAAATAACCGATTTAAACAATCTTTATCTGCAGGACGGCGCACTGCGTGTGGAAAAAATGGGCCGGGGTTTTGCCTGGCTCGATACCGGAACCCACGATTCACTGGTTGAAGCAACGCTGTTTATAAAAACGATTGAAGACCGGCAGGGATTAAAAATCGGCTGCCCGGAGGAAGTTGCTTTTTATAAGGGATTTATCAGCGCTGATCAGGTACGCCAACTGGCCGAACCGATGATTAAAAACAACTATGGTCAATATCTGATGAATTTAGTCAGGAATAATTAGTATAGCTGAATCCGGTCTTGGAATTATAAAGAAAAAACCGGGGGAACGACAAAGATTATTCGTCTCCCGCCATGCTGGATTCGTTCGAA
>DYOS01000066.1 GCA_020720405.1 Caldithrix sp.
AGAGAGAGGGATTCGAACCCTCGATAGAGCTTTAGGCCCTATACTCACTTAGCAGGCGAGCGCCTTCAGCCAGCTCGGCCATCTCTCCATTTATTTTTTTCTCTGCGGAGGATGAGGGATTCGAACCCCCAAGCCCAAAGGGCGGCAGTTTTCAAGACTGCTGACTTACCAATTAGCCTAATCCTCCAAAAGCCAACACCCTAAGACTTTGGCATCCCACACACTCAAAAAATGAGCGGGTAATTTACATAAAATCATCCCGGAAGCAATAAGATCACAGCGCCAGGCCACATTTTTATTTCGCCTTACTCTGAAAAAACCTTAATTTGAATTCTGTTCAAAAAGGATCAATATGATATACTGGATTTTCTTTTTCTCTGCACTTTTCGCTCTGGCCGCAGCCTTCGGACTGATCCGCAATAACCTGCTCAACAAAATACACCCGTTGATCCGACTGACCGCGCTGATCATGATTCCGGCCGGTTTAATCCTGCTTTTTATTCAGCAAAACCGCTTAATCCAGTACCGCTCGTTCGAAACCTGGCCGGCCGTCGAAGCCCGGATTACCAGCAGCCGAGTTATTGGTGAAAGAGCCTACCGCCCGGAAATTACATACCGCTATGTCGTAGATGATTCTCTTATTTCCGGTGTCACCTTTTTTGACCGACCCAGCTTTGGCGGACGGGTCAACCGGCGCACCTCCGCTGAAAATATCGTCCAGGCTTATCCGCCCGGCAGCCTGCTCAAAGTGTATTATAACCCTTTGAAACCGGCTGAATCCCGACAGAACACCCATCTGCCCTGGGATTTCTACGGTATCCTCAGCTTTGCTGCAACCCTGCTTATCGTAGGAACGTGCATTCTCTTCAGCGACATTCTGATTCACATTAATAACAGAAAAAGTTAACCCAACCCTACAGGTACCATGGATAAATTTGAAGATTTATTAGCCGCCCTCGGCCTTGATACTTTTATCGCCCTCGACCTTGAGACAACCGGCCTTGATCCGGAAAAAGACCGCATCATTGAAATCGGTGCGGTTAAATTTGTCAATGGCCGGGAAACCGAAGCCATTGACCAACTCATTCATCCCGGAAGGGACATACCGGATTTTATCACCCGGCTGACCGGTATCACCAATGATGATGTTGCCGGTAAACCGGCCTATCATGATTTTTATCCCGTCCTGCATGAGTTCTTGGGCGATTATCCCATTATCGGTCATCAAATCAATTTTGATGCCTCATTCCTTGAGTATTTCTACCGCATCGAGAACAAGGATTTTTTCAACTGGGAAAACCAGGCCCAGCGCTTCCGTTATCTGAATAACAGGCGCCACGACACTTTGTTTTTGTCGCGCATTTTCCTGCCCTTTTTGCCCCGGCAACGGCTCGGTGTCGTCGCTGAATTTCTGAACCTGCCGCTGGAAAATGCCCACCGGGCCATTGCCGATGCCCGGGTCAGCGGACTTATTTTTATTGAACTGACCCGCCGTGCCCTGGAGACGGACAACGCTGTTCTGGCCCAGATGGTCAATCTGCTATATTCCAATTCAGCACGGGCAAAACTCTTCTTTGCTCCCCTGCTCCAGTTCAAAAATCAGTATGGTGTGCATGCCGAAAGCGGCGCTACCCTGTTAAATGAACTCAAATACCGTCAGAATATGTACAACGTGATCGGCGAATCTGACCCGGCGGCCTACGAAATTGCCGACGATCAGGGTGAAGTTGCGCTCAGCGCCATTCCCGACACAAAAATCGACACCTATTTTTCTGAACAGGGTCAGCTTTCCCAAACCATTCCCCAGTTTGAACTGCGCCGCCAGCAGCAAGCTATGGCGCTGAAAGTAAATGAGGCTTTTAACGAATCCCGTTTTATTGTGGCCGAGGCCGGTACGGGAACCGGCAAATCCATGGCCTATCTGATACCGGCTGTGGAATGGGCGCGGGAAAACCGGGCCGCCGGTCAGCGTATCATTGTTTCAACCAACACCCGCAATCTGCAGGATCAGCTTTTTTATAAGGATATTCCACAGGTTTTCCGGGCCGCCGGCGGCGGATTTAAAGCCGTTCTGCTCAAAGGGCGCAGCAATTATCTCTGCATTGAAAAATGGTACACCATTATTTCGGATATGAACCGCCGGCTTTCGCCGGATGAGCGTTCTCACCTCCTGCCACTGGTGGTTTGGGTAAATGAAACCAAAACAGGTGATATCGCTGAAAACAACGGCTTCCAGCTTGAAAATAATCTTGGCCTGTGGCAGAAGCTGATTGCCGAACCCCATTATTGCCCCGGCCGGAGCTGTAAGCATTATAAAGACTGTTTCCTGATGAAAGCCCGTGACGAAGCCCGCCGGGCGGATATCGTTGTCGTTAATCATGCCCTGCTCTTTTCCGATCTGGCCTCGGAAAATTTTATTCTCGGCGAATACCGCAACCTGATCATGGATGAGGCGCATAACCTGGAAAAAACGGCGGCTACCCATCTCGGAATAAAGGTTAGTTACTGGTCCTTCCGCAATTTATACCATCGTCTGTATGAAGAAGACACCCAAAAATCGGGCACGCTTTACCAGCTCGAATTCCGTTTAAACAAAGCCCGTGTTTCCAAAGAAGAAGCCTCCGAGCTAGACCAGTTACTGCGTAAGGCTCAGCAGGCTGCCATTGAACTAAAAAGAACGACACAGGATTTTTACCGTCTGTTCACCGAATCCATTAAACTAAAACTTGTGACCGGTGAATCCGAATCCGAGGCCGAATCCCGGCAGCGCTACCAGAAAAATTTTAAAATTTTCAAAGACCTGTTTGAACCGCTGGAGGTTTTGCAGACCGCGCTGGGCAAAACGACAAAATCGCTGCGCAAACTAATTGACCGTATTGATACCCTTGGTCAGGGTCCGCGCTTCGACTATCAGGAGCAGCTGTACCGTGAATTGCTGGCTGAAGAACGGGAAGGCGTCAGCCTCGATGAAGCCTTCCGCTTCTGTCTGGCTGCGGAGAAGGATGACTATGTGTTCTGGTGGGAACTTATGCGCAGCGAGCGGATCAATAATGTGGAGCTTAATGCCGTTCCGCTGAATATCGCTGACCTGTTAAAGGATAAGCTGTTCAGCAATCTTGATGCGGCGGTTTTCACCTCGGCGACCTTGGCCGTTGGCGGTAATTTCGATTATTTCGCCCGGAGAACGGGTCTATCTCTGCTGACCGATCATCAAATGAGCGGTGCCGCCTTCGGCTCGCCCTTTAATTTTCAGGAACAGTTGCAAATGTTTGTGGCTAATTTCATGCCCGACCCGCGTGACAGCGGATATGCCGCCGAACTGATCCGGGTTATCCGGGAAATTCACCAGCGGCAGCGCCGCGGCACACTTGTGCTTTTTACCAGCTACAGTCTGCTCAACCGGGTTTATGAGGCACTGAAACCCAATGCCGATGCCGACCGCATTCTGCTGCTGGCCCAGGGCAAAAGCGGCTCTCGTTCCAATATTCTGACCCAGTTCAAAGAGAATAAAGATGCCATTCTGCTTGGCACGGACAGTTTCTGGGAAGGTGTGGACATCCCTGGTCAAGCGCTGGAATTACTGATTATTCCCAAACTGCCCTTTGATGTGCCTAGTGAACCGCTGGTTGCGGCCCGCGGTGATGAAATTAAACGGCGCGGCGGAAATCCGTTTATGGAATATTCCGTACCCGAAGCCGTGATTAAATTTCGCCAGGGTTTTGGCCGGCTGATCCGCACCCAGTCGGATTACGGCGCAGTTATCGTTCTCGATAACCGGATGCATAAAATGCAATACGGACGGCAGTTTGTGGCCGGTCTGCCGGTGGAAGCCAATATTGCCAATACGCAGGAAGAGCTGTACAACGGTCTTGACCGCTGGTTTGGGACGACGGGAAAGGGGAAGAAAACAGATGATTAATCTGATTAATTTCCAATTTGGGCTAAAGCCCGGGGGAGAAAGTTTTCATTTGCCCCTGTCCCGCAGGTGCGGGATGGGGCTATTGCGAACATCTTGATTTTAATGGACCTTAGTCCATCAAAAAACTTATTTATGAATATTTCAGGTTAAAAGATTTCCATGGAAAGATAATATCTGCCGGAAGTAAGTAAAAAATTTGGAATTCAGACTATAACTATTTTTCCTTCGAGTGCATTTTAGGTAACGAGATAGAGCAGGTAGCCCAGAATTGCCCCGGTCATCACTATAAGTGCCGGGTTTATTTTTTTCAGATAAAGTAGTGTGGACAGACTGACCACAAAAATCAAAAAGAGTTTCCAGTTAAAGCTATTTCCCGGCAGATCAAAAATAACTTCTGCCCCAAGTTTAAGACCAATCACCAGCATTACCGCCACCGCGCTGACATTGACCGAATCCAGAAATTTTGAGAGAAGTTCGGATTTGCGGATTCTGGGTATCAGCGGGTTAAGAATGAACACAAAAATGAAGGAAGGCAGCACAAGACCAATGGTGGCCAGTATGGCACCGGGCAGACCGGCAATCTGGTAACCGATAAATGTCGCCGCCGATCCAAAGGGTCCGGGGGTAAATTGACCCACGGCGATGGCATCGAGCAATTCCTGCCGGGTCAGCCAGTGCAGACCCTGCACAAACTCACCATCAAAATAGGCAACCAGAACATATCCGCCGCCAAACCAGACCGCGCCTATTTTTAAAAAGGTCAGAAATAACCTGGTCAGAGATGCTTCCTGTTTTCCGATCTGTTCCAGAACGGTTGGCAAAGTGACAAAAGTCAGAGCAGTAATTGGGAAAACAGAGGCCAGACGATTTTTATGTTCGCTGAGATAAAGAAGGAGTGCTCCGGCAATGCCGCCGGTCAGGATTGAAAACACTTCATTAACTCCGCCAAAATTAATAGCAGCAACGGTCAGGGCGATCAGAGCAAGCTTCCAGCCTTTGACCGCTTTTTGTCCGAGTTTATAAACAGCCTGCAGCACAATGAGAATAACCGCCGGTTTGATGCCGTAAAGAAAGGGTTCCACCTGCGGCAGATCACCATAAATACTATAAAACCAGGCTGCTATTCCGGTCAGCAATACCGCCGGGAGCATAAAACTAAGACCTGCGGCAAACATGCCGGCGATCCCGGCCCTGTGGTAACCGCAGTGGATGGCCATCTCCGTTGAATTCGGCCCGGGAATCAAATTGGTTGCTCCAACCAGATCGAGAAAATGCTGTCGATCCATCCATCTGCGTTTGGAAACCACTTCATCTTCAAACATGGCGATATGCGCTGCCGGACCGCCAAAGGCAATTGCCCCCATTTTAAAAAACAGCCCGATGATTTCTTTAAGGCTTCTTATTGAATTGATCCTTTCCTAATCCCATGTCAGGTTTCAAAGGCAAGCCGAAATGATTCGGCTTATGGACATAAATCAGGCGCCTGAAACCCGGCCTTTGCTTCTTCAGCGCTAAAATATTTTTTCTTGATCCACAGGGCGACATTAACCAGCCCGATTAAAGCCGGAACTTCGACCAGCGGACCGATAACTGCGGCAAAGGCTTCCCCGGAATTGATGCCAAAAACGGCCACGGCCACAGCAATAGCCAGTTCAAAATTGTTGCTGGCGGCAGTGAAGGATAGGGTCGCCGATATTGAGTAATCTGCCCCGGCTTTCTTGCCAAGATAAAAAGAGACCAGAAACATCAGCACAAAATAGATCAGCAGCGGGAGAGCGATGCGCAAAACATCAATTGGCAGACGGATGATGTATTCACCTTTTAGCGAGAACATGACAAAAATAGTGAAAAGCAGTGCCAGTAAGGTCAACGGACTGATCTTTGGGATAAAGTTTTTATGATACCATTCCTTATTTTTCAGCCGTATCAGGCTGAAGCGGGTAATAATCCCGGCCAGAAACGGAATGCCCAGATAAATGAAAACACTCAGCGCAATCTGACCAATGGTTACCCTGACCGTTGTACCTTCCAGACCAAACCAGTTCGGCAAAACGGTGATAAAAATCCAGGCGTAAAGCGAGAAAAACAGAACCTGAAAAATGGAATTAAAGGCCACCAAACCAGCCGCATATTCCGTGTCGCCTTTGGCCAGTTCATTCCAGACAATAACCATAGCAATGCAGCGGGCCAGCCCGATCATGATTAATCCGTACATATAGGACGGATAATCAGACAGAAAGATGATGGCCAGCAAAAACATCAGCACGGGACCGATCAGCCAGTTCTGGATAAGCGAGAGCATGAGCACTTTGCCATTACGGAATACCTGGCCCAGGTCTTCGTAGCGCACTTTGGCCAAAGGCGGGTACATCATCAGAATCAACCCGGCGGCAATCGGGATATTGGTTGTACCAAGCCTGAATAAATCCCAGAACTTAGCAATACCCGGGAATAGATAGCCGGACATCACACCCAAAAACATGGCGGTAAAAATCCACAGGGTGAGATAGCGGTCTAAAAAAGATAATTGCTTACGAATAACCGTCATAGTTAAATCTTTCTCTGTTCGTTTCAATCTTTACGACATAATAATCAGAACTGCAGGTTATGATAAAAGCTTTGAAAGTCATTTCTGATTTCATCACGTACCCGGCGGAAAACCGCTAAAACATTGGCATCAGTCCCAGTAGCTTCGGCCGGGTCTTCAAAACCAATATGCAATTGATGTTTTACCTTTCCTAGAAATAGCGGACAGGCTTCCTTGGCATTATCGCAGACTGTGATAACATAGTCCCATTCTTCCTGCAGGTATTGATCAACATTCTCCGGTTTTCCGCCGCTGATATCAATACCAATTTCCTGCATCACCTGGATTGCTTTCGGATGAACCTGACCCGAGGGATGTGTGCCGGCAGAATGGACCTGCATTCCAGAATCGAAGGATTTTAAAAAGCCTTCTGCCATCTGGCTGCGGCAGGAATTTCCTGTACAAAGAATTAATATTTTCATCATTTCTCCAATTTTTATTTTCTTTTTATCCTGATCTCGGGTACTGTCATTTCCAGGGAAGGAATAGAAAATTATCCAATCCCGCAGACTTTATTACGGTCAACTACCTGAACTTTAGCCCGGTCGGAAAGGATAAGCGCCTCATCCGGCAGCCAGTTCTTTAATAACGGTAACAGAGACCCAACATAGTGGTTTAGCTGACCGCTGCTCAACGAATAATTGACCCATTTCCCTACTTTTTCATCGCTTATAAATCCGGCCTCACGTAAAATCGAAAGGTGTTTGGAAACCGTCGAGGCAGATAACTGCAAGACATCGGTAATTTCACAGACACAAAGCGGACGGATTTCGAGCATTTTAATAATCCGGATACGGTTGCTGTCGGCCAGAGCTTTAAAAATTTTAACCAGCTCTCTCATCATATTTCCTTATTTCGCCAAATGACGAAATGATAATACAATCTGTTTTCGGTTTTTGAAAGAAAAAATTCTGCCTAAAGACTTTAAAAATTAAGACTCAGGAAACAGAGAAGTTAAAATTCTGTCCCTGTCATAATTTTGGAAGATAAATATAGAAAACCTTCCGGGGTAACCGGAAGGTTTGGCGAACTATTTTATTGCCGCAAGTGCTTCCTCATAATTCGGTTCCTGACTGACCTCCGGAACCTGTTGGGTGTAAACCACTTTGCCATTTTCATCAAGAATGACCACAGCGCGGGAGAAAAGACCGGCCATCGCACCGTCGCTGATCCGCAGACCATAGTTTTCGCCGAAATTCCGGAACCGTATTTCAGATGCAGAAAGCACATTTTCGATGCCTTCGGTGGTGCAGAATCTGCGGTGTGCAAAGGGTGTGTCCATCGAGGCACAAACCACAACCGTGTTCTCCAGTGAGGCGGCTTCTTTGTTGAAGCGGCGGACCGAAGCAGCACAAGTGCCGGTGTCCAGACTGGGGAAAATATTGAGTACTACTTTTTTGCCTTTGAGATCGGCCAGACTGAAATCCGAAAGATCACTCCTGGTCAGGGTAAAATCCGGTGCCTGACTGCCGACAGCAGGCAAATTGCCGACCGTATGAATTGGATTGCCTTTTAATGTTATAGTGGCCATTGTTAATCCCTTCTGTATTTATTTAATAAAGGCAGCTCAAACCACCTTGCCGCATCAATTATTTCAAAATTTTAAAAATATTGCCTTTTCACTCACTTTGGTCAGGCCATGTTTTCCTGCAAAACAGGTTATGTCTCCTTCCGCTCAGTAGGTCAGGGCTCTACCGTTTCAAAGCGGCTTTGCTGAACCGGCTTTCCGGGATTTCCAGATCAAAGGCGATTTCATCAATCCTAAAATCCGTGCCCTCGCCGCTTTTATTAACATCCTTAAAACGGATATGTACCGGGTACCAGCGCCCGTCCAGTTTTTTTATCTCCAGCACATCCGTCCGTTTTAGCAATTTGCCGCTGCGGGCATAACGCTCCTCACGCAGCATAATAAATTTATCTTTTTCCACCCAGACCTTGCGCTTTGGGTAAGCTACGCCTTTTTCCCGGGCATCCAGTTGCAGAATCCAGCACTTCTGCCCGTTCAACGTATCATTCCCGGCAATAGTAGCTTCGTACATTTGAGCCAGTGAAGCATCCTCCAGCATGTCCTCATAGGACAGATCCGAACCCATCATTGAGTTGCGCAACATGTGGCCGGCAATGCGGATGGTGCGGTCCGTTTCCGGGTAGTACGTCCACAACTCATCCTTTAATTTCAGCATTTTGATGCCGCGCTCCCGGGCCGGCTCAAGATATTCGGTGAATGAGCGTTCTGTACCCTGCACCCATGATTTTGAAATCATCGTCCGGGAGGCCCGCGGCGTGTGTACCGTCATCCGGGTCGTAACCACCCGGTTCCGGGAAAGCACATTATCGTCAATGCGGTCAAGGATCTCTGCCGGGTCCATCGTTTGTGCAAAAAGCAATGCCGGTAAAAAAATAAGCCGTAAAAATCTCATGTCTCAAGTTCCTTGAATAATTGAGCGGTTTGCCGCCGGTAGATGCCTAGGCCGGAGATTGCTGCGCCCAGAATAGTTGCTCCCGTTCCCGGGATAAAACCGATGATAAAACTGAATCGGGTTATCCGGGCCCGGACAATATCCTGAATCATCATAGGCGTGTTTTTCATAAAAGCCGAAATATCAATGCCATAAGTCTGCAGGTACCAGGCCGCACTCAACCCGAGCAGCGTACCTGATACCGAGCCGATAATACCGATCAGTCCGGCTTCGTACAACATGTGTTTATAGATGGTACCGTGCGATTCACCGATGGCCAGGCGCACCCCGATTTCGCCATAACGGCGGATGCCCGACATCAACCCGGCATTCCATAAAACAATGGACATGACCAGAAGAAATATGAAAATAATGACAAAGGAAAATATATCATAAATGTCCAGCAGTTGATCAAGCCCCATCTGATCGGGCAGGGCAACCAGCATTGGCCGGAAAGGATTATCCTGCGGCTGGCTGTTATTGTACCTGCCGGCCATGGCGCGCAGCGAATCGCCGATAAACAGGGCATCTCCCGGATAGCCGAAAATTTCCCCAACCGCATTTTCCATATCAAGTGCATACTGCACATCGGCCAGATCGGCGATCAGAACCCGTCTGTCGAGGGCCTGAATGCCAAAGCGGACAAATCCGGCAACGGTAAAATTCTGCACAGCCATGCCGGCATACATGGTTGAACCGATAATAGTTACCGTATCACCGGGTTGCAGGGCCAGGTCTTCAGCCAGCAGGTAACTGAGCAGAACCTGGCCTGGTTTTTCCGGCAGATGTCCGGCCACCATAGCCGGTTCAAAATTAAAAATCGCTTTTTCACTGGTGTAATATTCACCGGCAGCCGGCAGAGTCGGATGGAGCAGCTCCAGTCCCCAGCCAAGAACCGAAGTCTGAGCCCTGGTTTCACCGAGATTGTCCGGTACGTCAATCAGCCCGCCAAAGCGGATACGCGGATGCCAGTTCCAGTCCGGAAACCGGCTGTGCAAATCCTGCAAGACCGAGTCGGAGTGGAGCAAAGCCAGATCGTTGGGCAAAATATCTTCATTTTCGGCATAAGCCTGGGACATGACCCGGACAAACCCGGTCTGAAAACGGGCATTGGTGTCGATCATCATTTGCTGCACGCCATTCAGCCAGCCATGCAGCAATACAGTTATGGCCACACCCAGCGAAACGGACAAAACCGGGAACAGGCTGCGCGAACGGTCGCGCAGTAAACCTTTTAGCAGAAAGCGGATCATGATAATTTTCCCCGCAGAGCATCAGTTGGTTTTAAGCGCGATATCCGCCGCAACGGAAGATAACTGACAACCGTCACCAGAATCATGACCAGAAGGATGGTAAAGACAATCAATCCGATGGTATAATGTGGAAACAGGTGATCGCTGAGAGCGATACCCCAGCGGGAGGAGATTGCCGGCAGAGCAATGCCGGAGCGGATCGACCAGATCAGCAGCGGTGTGCCGTATATAAAAGCAAGAAGCATAGCCAGAACACCGTGCATGGCACCTTCGAGTGTGAACAGCAGAATCAACCGCAGGCGGGTCATCCCTAAAGCCATCATGGTACCCATTTCCCGGCGGCGGTGAAAAATGGACAGCACCTGACTATCAAAAATGGCAATCAGAGCCAGACCGATCAGAACAAAATACAAAATCATCGCCCCGCTCGATTTCATTTTAACCATGGCCCGGATTTCTTCGGTAAGGTAATAAACCGATTTAAAGTCCCAGCCGGGAAGATCCGGACGACGGGTCAGCTCCGGGCTGATTACAATCATCGTTGCCGATTGATCCAGACCGGTCATGGTTTGCAGTTGGTGCAGGTTTAACCAGAGAATACCCTGATCGGCAGCAGGGACAATGGTTTTCATAATATGGGCAATTTCCACATCGACGGCATCAAAAGTGCCGTCACTATCGCGCCAGCGCAGGGTGACCAGATCTCCCTGCGCCAATTTGCAGGAATTGGCCATACGCTCACCGATAACTGCTTTGACGATTTCAGGATCTTCGACAACGAGGAATTGGGCCGGAATGGCCAGTACCTGCTGCCGGTCGGGAATTCCTTTGATGATCACCGGGCGCAGACGGCCCTGCGGATAAATGCTCCCCGGATAGAACAAAATGGGTACAGCCTGACCGGAATTGATGGCCGGGTCAAATTCTGCAGGCAGTACACCATTGGCTTTATCGAGATCAAACAATTCATCGGGATCGTAGGCTGAATTCCAGTACTGACCGTCACCCAGTTCGGTAGCGATCATGGCACTGGTAATCTGTTGACTCATGCCGCGGTACATACCCTGTGTAAAAATAATGGTGATATAGGAAAAGGACAGAACCAGTACGCTCAGCCAGGTGCGCAACCCGGCGCCGATGATATTTTTGAAGGCCAGCCGGAAAATTAACATTTACAACTCCTGCTTTTGCGGTTGATCGCTGACGATACGGCCGTCTTCGAGCCGGATGATGCGCTGCAGATAGCTGATCACTTTCGGATCGTGCGTTGAAAAAACGAAGGTACTGCCCAGTTCACGGTTCAGTTTAACCATCAGTTCAAGGATATTATGTGAGTTTTTTACATCAAGATTGGCGGTTGGTTCATCGGCCAGAATTAAGGCCGGTTTTTTAACAATGGCCCGGGCGATGGCGACCCGCTGCGCCTGTCCGCCGGAAAGCTGTGCCGGTCGTGAATCGATTTTATCCGTCAGTCCGACCATTTCCAGGGCTTCGGTAATCATTTTTTTACGCCCGGTATCGCTCAGGCCAAGCAGCAACAGAGGGAATTCGACATTTTCATAGACGGTATAAACCGGCAGCAGATTATAGGTCTGAAAAATAAAACCGATCTGGTGGTTGCGCAGATTTGCAGCTTGTCTGTGGCTTATGGTGCTGATATTTTCGCCCAGGACCAGACAGGTGCCGCTGCTGGGCTGATCGAGTGAGCCGATGATATTCAGAGCAGTTGTTTTACCGGAACCGCTGGGTCCGATAAATCCGGCAAATTCACCATGACCGAAACTAATAGAGAAATCCTTCAAAGCCCGGAAATAGCCGCTGCCGATGCGGTAATCCTTGACCACATTTTCGAGCTGGATGATGACATTATTTTGGTTCATTTTGCTCCTCAATTTATTTACAGACCATCCCGCAGCGGCGGGAAGTGCGGCGATCCCGGTTCTGAGATTGCTTCGTCAATTCGTTCCCCGCAATGACATTGCCTTCAATGGGTGAAAATCAAATCCAGCCTCAACTCGGGTTCGTTGTAAAAAGCCTGGAACGGACTGGTCAACTGTTTCTTGCCCTGATACAAATTAGTTGCCATCTGAATCTGTATAAAATCCCGGGTATGCTGCAGACTGAGAAAGTAAACCGTTTCGCCGGTTGTCCATGAATGATAGGCCATAAACCCGGTCTGATTCATTATATCAAATGAATAGCTAAACTGCAGAGCGGAAATATTCAACGCTTCAGCAGGTTGATAACCCGCAAGAATACCGGGGATTGGGTACTCATCCGCCCAGGATGTGAAATTTTGCCAGTTCTGCTCATAGAGGGCTGACAAACCGTTTCCCAAAGGGAAAGTGTAGTCCAGACCAAAGGTCAGCAGGCGCTGAATTTCCGGGTAAAACAACAGATTCCGGTCGGTCACCCGATACATTGCTTCAAGGCTGAGCCCGACCACCCAATCAGCACTGAGGTCAAAGGCTGCCTTTTGTTCGACCGCAGTGGTACCCTGATCGGTCAGCAGCGGCAAATCAGCAAACCGGACGGGGCGGGTATGTCCACTGACCGCCAGCGTGATATTAGGCAGAGCAAACTGAGCCCGTCCGCCATATTCCAGCCGGCCCTCCGGAGTAACCAGTAAATCCTTTCCTTTCAACTTGCCATCGGCCAAAACAGTCCAGACCCAGAAATTATGATTGCCGGCGGTATAACCACGCAGCAGCAGACTTTGCACTCCGGATGTGAAGGGTACAGGATCGCGCACATCCAGGGCATCGAACCACTGCAAAGTGCGCAGCAGTTTGGCCGGACCAAAATTGATTTTCTGCAAACCAATCCGTGCTTCCCAGTACTCACCGCTCATCCTGAGCCAGTAACGGTGCCATTTCCCTGTATTTTCCCAGGACTGATCAATCATCGTGGTCCGGATAACAGGAGAAAGTTCAACCGCCATTTTAAGCCCGGCCGGCAGCGTCCATTCTGTGAAGAATTCGGGCGTGTAGCGCAGATAAAACGGCTGATGATCGGAGTTTTGCAGGTTGAGCCAGAACTGCCCCCGAAAATCAGACTGAGCCTGACCCGGCATGATTAACCCGAAAAGGAGTATCAGGTAATTGATATGATTGATTTTTTGTTTCATAAACCAAATGTAGGAAATAAAAATCCGACACGGCAGCAATTTAATATTTTACTGCTTTGAACCTGGTAAAAAATTTTTAAATTCTGCAAGGTTGATCAACTACCGGGGCCGTAGCTTAGCTGGGAAAGCGTTGCATTCGCATTGCAAAGAGCGGGGGTTCGACTCCCCCCGGCTCCACAAATCTGAACAACATCCAATCCGGCTGCACTCCTTCAGCATTGAAATTTCATAGTTCACCTTTGAAATTTCAATGCTGTTCTCTATATTACGCCTATCATGCAAAACATATTCATCCCACGTCAAACAGATGAACAGCGGATCAGTCAGCTGCTGAAGATTTTTCAGGTAACTGCAATATTAGGTCCGAGGCAATGCGGCAAAACAACTTTAGCCCGGCAATTGGGCGCACAGCATTATTTCGACCTTGAAAATCCGCGTGATTTAGCAGCTCTTGAGAACCCGCAAATTACCCTTGAAGATTTGACCGGACTTATTGTCATCGACGAGATTCAGCGCAAGCCGGATTTATTTCCACTTTTACGTTTCCTGGTTGATCAAAACAAAACACAACAATATCTGATCTTAGGCAGTGCTTCCCGCGATTTAATCCGTCAAAGCAGTGAATCCCTGGCTGGACGAATAGGGTATTATCATTTGAGCGGTCTGAGTATTGGGGATGTTGGAGAAGATAAAATTTCCGATTTATGGCTAAGAGGCGGATTGCCGAAGGCTTTCACAGCGGAAGATGAAGCGTCGGCTAAATTATGGCTGAACAATTATATCAGCACTTTTCTTGAGAGGGATATTCCGCAATTAGGTATCACCATTCCAGCCAATACTTTGCGCCGTTTTTGGACGATGCTCAGCCACTATCATGGTCAAATTATCAATTTCTCTGAATTAGCCCGTTCTTTCGGCATTTCTGATTTAACCGTGCGAAATTATATAGAGATTCTGGAAGGTACGTTTATGATTCGGGTATTACAGCCCTGGCATACAAATATCAATAAGCGCCTGGTTAAAAGACCAAAAATCTATATCCGCGATTCAGGGTTGTTCCACACGCTAAGCAGTATTTATTCAGTCAATGAATTAAACACTTTTAACCGTCTCGGCGCATCGTGGGAAGGTTTTGCCCTTGAAAATGTTCTAAGAAAACTAGATAAACTGCCACAGGAAGCATATTTCTGGGCTACACACAGCGGTGCTGAAGTGGATCTTTTCTGGCAGGATCGAGGCAGAAGCCTGGCTATTGAATTTAAATACAGTGATGCTCCGCGACTAACCCAGAGTATGCAAAGCGCAATGGAAAGTCTGAATCTCGATCACTTATGGATCGTCTATCCGGGAAAGCAAACTTACAGGCTCAAAGAAAAAATTACAGTTATCCCGCTACGCTCGGTCACTGCAAATGATTTTCTTTTTTATTAATCGAATTTGAGCAGATGTCCATCGATCACTCCCGCCCCGGTTCACTAACATTATTCTAACTTATTCAAAACATTCAAAATATTTGTCCAACAGGT
>DYOS01000067.1 GCA_020720405.1 Caldithrix sp.
CGGGATGACATGTTGTGAGTTCTTCAATTCCCAATTCCCAATTACGAATTCCTTTGCAGAAATCGTTGGCTACGAATTGCTCCAATTTCCTGCTCTCTATTATAATCATTTCGATTATTTTATTGTGTTTATAAGTCTATTGCTTATATTCGCACAATTATAAACGAATAGCTTATAAATGAAAAACTATCTTGTCTTAATAGGCGATGTTATCGACTCCCGCAAACTGGAGAACCGCCCTGAATTTCAAAAGCAATTTGCGGCTGTCCTGCACGAAGTGCAGAACCGGATTAAGGCCATAACTGTCTCACCACTGACGGTAACCATTGGCGATGAATTTCAGGCCGTCTTCCATTCCGCCAGCGGCCTGTTCGAAGCCTGTCTCGATTTGCAAATCCGGCTGCTACCGGTCCGTCTGCGCTTTGGCCTCGGGTTGGGTGCGGTCAGCACGGCGCTGAATCAGCAGCAGGCCATCGGCATGGATGGCCCGGCCTTTCATTCGGCCCGCCAGGCGATTGAGAAAGCCCGCCAGACAAAATCACAGTTCCGGCTTGAGCCGGAAGATCTTTTAAGCGCCGTGGCCCTGGGCTGGGTCAATGATCATATAAAGGATTGGAAAAAGGAACGCTGGCAGGTTTTACTGGGACTTTCGGCAGGCAATACCCAGCGCCGGCTGGCAGCCGAAACCGGAATCAGCCAACCGGCCGTTTCGCAGATGCTGCGCCGTGAAGCCTTCAGCCTGATCATCGAAACCTTCCGGGCCACCGAAGCCATGCTTAATCAAAAATTAGGAGAAAACTGATGTATTCAATCTGGGTATACCTGCTGGCCTTTTTTCTGTCGCGGATTTTGTTGCGCGACCGGGCTATCAATCCGGTTGGCTCCGACAGACGCAAAGTGCTCAAACAAAGTATCATGCTGGTTGTGCCGCTGTTTCTGCTGCCGGGTCTGGCCGATGTGCTGCTGATGGCACTGGCCCTGATTCTGGCCTGGCTTATTCTGGATTTATTTTGGAAACCATACCGGCTGGGCAGTTATAACCTGGCCCTGATCCTGTTTATTCTGTTTTGGCCCTTCCTGTTCAGCAAACTATCCCAATTTTTACTGTTTTATGAAAATCCCCTGTTCACTGTCTGGCAATGGCTGTGCATCCAATTCTTTAACTTCGGCTGGCATCCGGAAGATGCAATGCTAAACCGCTCTCTTGGATTAACCGTCGCCTATCTTTTCACCATTCAGGAAGGTACCTGGCTGATCCGTCTGACCATCCAACGCATCCAGGCCCAGCCGAAACAGGCCGGCAGCAGCGGGCGGACCGACCAGCGCGAATACGACCGCGGCCGGCTGATCGGTATTCTCGAGCGAACCCTGGTTTACCTGTTTGTCATATCCGGCCAGTACGGAGCGATTGCTATTGTCATCGGTTTGAAATCACTGGCCCGCTTCCGCGAACTTGAAGACCGATCCTTCGCCGAATATTTTTTGATTGGCTCTCTTCTTTCCATGGCCGTGGCCATTTTGCCGGCTCTGCTGATTCTCCGCTTGTACCCGTTTTAAGACCCGGCTGGGTTGATCCGGCTGGATACGGAGAATAGAAATAGATTGCAGAAATCCGGTGCTGTGCTTATTTTCAAGCTCTGATGAAGTGATTATAGCATTCACAAGATACATAAATATCAGGAGGCTTTATGGGCCAATACACACAAAAACTTACCACCCTGCTGGGCGATCAGGCCGACTACCTGCTCAACCACAAATCCAAAACCATCGCCAAAGAACGTCTGCACCTGCCGGGAGCGGATTTTGTCGATCGCATTTTCTCGCCGTCCGACCGCAACAACAATGTACTGCGCAACCTGCAGTCAATTTTCAACACCGGACGTCTGGCCGGAACCGGTTATGTTTCCATTCTGCCGGTGGATCAGGGTATTGAACACACGGCAGTCGCCTCCTTCGCCCCGAATCCGGATTATTTCGATCCTGAAAACATTGTTAAACTGGCCATCGAAGGCGGATGCAACTGCGTTGCTTCAACCCTCGGCGTGCTTGGTATGACCGCCCGCAAATACGCCCATAAAATTCCCTATATGGTGAAAATTAATCATAATGAATTGATGACTTATCCTAACAAGCATGATCAGATTCTGTTTGCCGATGTCAAGCAGGCCTGGGATATGGGTGCTATTGCCGTCGGAGCGACGGTATATTTTGGTTCTGCCGAATCAAATCGTCAGATTCAGGAAATTTCGGAAGCTTTCCGCTACGCTCATGAACTGGGACTGGTCACCGTGCTCTGGGCTTACCTGCGCAATGATGGTTTCAAAAAAGACGGGGTTGACTACCATCTGGCCGCCGATCTGACCGGGCAGGCCAACCATCTGGCAGCAACTATGGGAGCGGATATTGTCAAGCAGAAACAACCCGAAAACAACGGTGGCTTTAATGCCATTAAATTTGCCAAGACGCACCCCAAGGTGTACAGCGAACTGTCCAGCGACCACCCAATTGATTTGACCCGTCTGCAGGTAGCCAATTGTTACATGGGCCGGGCCGGTCTGATTAACTCAGGCGGTGCCTCCGGTGACAATGATTTGGCACAGGCTGTTCAGACCGCAGTCATCAATAAACGGGCCGGCGGTATGGGTCTGATCAGCGGACGTAAGGCTTTCCAGAAACCGATGAAGGAAGGTGTTGAACTGCTGAATATGATTCAGAACGTTTATCTTGAAAACGAGATAACCATCGCTTAAAAAGCGGTTTGAAGAGGATTTATACCGAGCCTTCCGTTAATCCCGGAAGGCTTTTTTATTTATAGCTGTTTAATTCTGCAGATCGGCATAAATATCCGGAAAAATCGTGGTCTGATTTACTCTTCCATCTGCCCGGCAAATGTTTCCAATTGTGTTTTAATATATTTTTCATAACCCAGGATATCGCCGCGCACGATTTCTATAGTTAGCAATACGTCTATAAATTTCGTCTGTGAATTAATATCAAATAGACGATCCTGCAGTTTTCTGCCAACCTGATTATAGCCATCAATTTCGCGGTAAATTCTGGATAAACCGGTCAGCATTGGCAGCTCCATCCCGGGGAAAAACATCGCTGATTCTGGCCGATTCATAAACCGAGTTCTCAAGAATAGAGACACCCAAACCATGCCAGCCGGGTATTTGGTTAAAACCCCGGCCATCCAGAAATAATTGGGCAAGCTGTTTCTGATCACTGGAAAGCCAAAGGCTGTCCAAAGTAGTTGCGATCTTTGTATGATACTTTATGGCCCTGTCCAATTGAGCTGCATTCTGCTTAATTTCTGATTTCAGGTTGGTCATAATTAGTTTTCGCTGCTGATTCAAATGCCGGTCGCTATTCCATTCGCCAGCCATGATGCCCATGAATACACCACACATTACGATCAGCAATTCAATACCATAGCGGACGATTTCCGATTTGTGGAAATATTTTGAAGCAGGGTTTTGGGGCGCAGCAGGCGACTTGCTGATCGGACTCCGTTTAGAATTTTCTTGCTTTGCCATGATGGTCTCAAAAAATGATTTTTAATAAAAGCACGATTTACAGTGATGATAATGGCGGATTTAATGCCATGAAATTACATCGTTTGTCCGGCTCTGTGTTTGGATCGGCCAAACCAGATCATAATTTTATCACAACCAGCTTCACAGAATACAAGCGACTGTTTCTTATTTCTTATTTCTTATCAAAAATTCCACCCGCTCCAGTCGGCCATCGATTCCCGGATTTGGTTCAAGACCGAGCAGGGCACACATCAGCGGGTAAAGATCGATATTCTGCACCGTACCAGTCTCCATCCGGTTGAAACCGGAACCAAACCCAATAAGTATGCCATGCATATCTAAAAGCCAGGGGTTATAACCATGATCGCCAAGAGCTGATTCGTTGTTTTCTGATTCGCTTGTTGTAAAAGTGAAAGGAGGGTCGGCCACCGCAAGCAGACTGCCGATAAAGGGATGTTCGCTGTAATGCAGGCCGGCCGGCATTTCCGCCTTGCGGTAAATGGTATAACCCTGTTCATTTTCCTTTAAACGGGCATACAATTCGGCTTCATTTTGTTTATCCACAGGGAAAAACTGAACCAGCGGGCCATAACCGGAAACCGTGTATTCCAACCCGGCCAGAATCTCAGACAACAGGATGGATTGTACTTCAGCCATGCTGGTCATACCATGATCGGAAACGATGACGATATTCAAATTGGGATATATTTCCAGTTGCTTCAGACGCTGCCACAGCCGACCGATGGTCTGGTCCAATCGTTGGATAACATCGTTGTTCCCCACCGCATCGGGTCCGTAGCGATGTCCGGAATCATCTGTGTCACTGAAATAGAGCGTGACCACCTGCGGACGCTCCGCTTCAGGCAGTGAAAACCATCCGATTACCCAGTCCAGCCGTTGATCGTGGGTAACCGAGCCGTCATAATTATAAAAATATGTGGGATGTTTGACTGGGTCGTGTGTTTCGGAACCGGGCCAGAAGGCACAGGCTGTTTTCATACCCTGGCGCTGCGCCGTGGCCCAGATGGTTTCGCCTCCGTACCAGCGATCATCGCGCACACTGATTGAATCACCAACCCGGTATTCTGCTCCGCTTTGCGGATTGAGAAAACGGTTGTAAATGATTCCGTGATGTTCAGGATACATCCCGGTGACAATGCTGTAATGATTGGGGAAGGTTTTACTTGGAAAGACCGGCTGCAAACTCAGTGCGCGGGTGCCTTGTCCGGCCATCGAATTCATATTCGGGGTTAAACCGCGGTTGAGATAATCCCAGCGGAAACCGTCGAGGGAAATCAGCAACAGGTAAGGTTTGTCACCGGCTTGAAGCAGACTGGAGATCAGGAGTAAAAACAGGATTATTTTTTTCATCGAAATTTCCTTTGAACAGGCAGAATAAAGATACAAGTTTTAAATGCCGGGATTACAAAAATATGAGAATACGATTAGATTTCTCAACAGGGTTTATTTAGGGCTATCGAAGTTGTTTGAAAAAGTCGCTCAGCAGCGCGGCGCATTCCTCACGCAGAATTCCCGGAATGACTTCAATACGATGATTCAGGCGGGGTTCCTGCAGCAGATTAAAAAGACTGGAATGGGCGCCGGTTTTTATATCCTGCACACCGTAAACAACCCTTTTCAACCGGGCCAGAACTGAAGCTCCGGCGCACATGGTACAGGGTTCAGTGGTGATATACAGCGTTGCTTCACGCAGCCATTTCTCACCGCTGGTCGCGGCGGCAGCAGTAATAGCCAGCATCTCGGCATGAGCGGTAGGATCTTTGAGCAGTTCAACCTGGTTATGACCGCGTCCGATAATTTGTCCGTTTAGTTCAACCACGGCGCCAACCGGGACATCGTCATGTTCGAGCGCTTTTTTTGCCTCGCGCAGGGCTTCACGCATAAAGGATTCATGACTGCTGTTTAACATATCAACCCTGCCAAAACTTTAATATGACCCGATTTCCAAAGCGGGGCAGAAGGAATAAAAGCGAACACATCATATTACTCTGCTAAAACCCGTAACCGGGTAAATCAACCGCTCAACCGCAACCAGAAATAAAAAAAGCCCTTTGGTTAAGGGCTTGTCGTAGCGCGTACGGGATTCGAACCCGTGTTACCGACGTGAGAGGCCAGCGTCCTAAACCGCTAGACGAACGCGCCATAAAAAAATACCCCGGTGAAGGGGTATCCTGTACGCCCGGAAGGAGTCGAACCCTCAACCTTTTGATCCGTAGTCAAACGCTCTATCCAATTGAGCTACGGGCGCATTTCGAAGTAATTTCAGCCGGGCTGAATCTCGCTGCGGGACAGGGATTCGAACCCCGGCTACTTGGGCCAGAACCAAGCGTCCTACCACTAGACGATCCCGCAAGTGAAGAGTGCGAATATACGGTGACGGTCTTTTTATGTCAATAAACAGCAGGGCTAAAATATCAGGTTTAGCGCCGGAACCAACAAGAGCAGGGCAACTGTTTTATTAAATGTTTCTTCCGCTACCCGTGAATGGCTGACCTGGCCAACCAGCAGACCGAATAACATAAACAGACCAAACAACACCATCCTGTTGCCGGACAACATCAGGTTGATATCCATTAACCAGTAAAAAAGAAGCCGAAAAGCAGCAGCAAAGGCGAATATGGCGATCAGTTCATTCCTGAAAACCGTCTTGTCACGGGAAAATTTCATATACAGTACAATAGGCGGCCCGCTGATACCCATCATCCCGCCCAGAATACCGGAGACCAATGAAACCAGATAAATCATTTTCTTTTTCCAGCCGGTCATTTCAGCGCCGGTTTCCGCCGACTTCCACCACAACACGATAACAAAAAGAATAATGATGACCCCGAGCATCTTTTCAATAAGTCCATGGGGAAGAGATTTCAGCAGGTAGGTACCAGCCCAGGTACCAAAAAGCATAAAAATAATCACAACCGATGTTCTTTTCCATGGGATAAGGTGATGAACCTGCAGGAGAAGGATCAATCCGCCGGCCAGATCAAGAATGGTGGCCAGGTAAATGGTGGAGTCGAGCGGCATAAACTGGGACAAAACCGGGATGATAATCAGTGACGGACCGAAACCGGAGAAGCCTTTGACAAAATAAGCAAAAAATATGGTCACCAGGCTGACTAAAAGAGTCATGGCAATTCTTTGGAATCCCTTAGCCAGTTCAGGGTAAAACGGACCGCCTCGGTAGCAGTTCGTTCAGCCAGTAGTATGCGGTGTTTGGCGATGATTTTCAGCGTTTCGTGGCTTAGCAGCAGATCATCCCGCCGGGTACCAGACTTCTTCAGGTCAATTGCCGGGAAGAGGCGCGACTCGGCCGCTTCGCGGGATAAAACCAGGTCCAGATTTCCGGTGCCTTTGAATTCCTGGAAAATCACTTCATCCATGCGGCTGCCCGTATCAACTAAAATCGAAGCCAGGATGGTCAGCGAACCGCCGTTTTCGATATTACGGGCCGACCCGAACAATCGCCGCGGCAGATCCAATGCGCCGGCGCTGACACCGCCGCTCATAATTTTACTATTATTTGGCGCCTCAAGATTATAAGCCCGGGACATGCGGGTCAATGAATCGATCAGCACCATTACATCCTGTCCACTTTCCATGGCCCGCATAGCAATATTCATAGCCAGACGGGTCAAACGCAGATGATTGTTCCGTTCTTCATCAGACGAGGAAGAAAAGACCACTGCCCCAGGTAGTGATCGGCGGAATGTCGTCACCTCCTCCGGTCGTTCATCCACCAGCAGAACAAAAACCTGAATTTCAGGATTATTTTGCAGGGTGGCCTGAGCAAAATGATGGAGCAGGGTGGTTTTCCCGGCCTTGGGTGGTGATAAGATCAGACCGCGCTGACCTTTACCGACCGGAACAAAGTAGTTCAGCAATTTTCCGGTTATATCCTTTTCACCAAGGCACATATTTATCTGTTCATTTGGGTTAATGCTGACCTGAGGTCCGTTTCCGGGCAGATTTGAACCAGGTTTGGATCCGTTAACCAGTTCAATCTCGGTCAACTGGGCCCTGCCCCGTTCATCCATTTTAACCGGACCAGCGATCAAATGACCTTCCTTCAGTGCATACTTCTTTATTAACTGAGGGGAGATAAAGGGGTCTGTGTTTTGTGGTTTTAAATTGCTGGCAGCCTGCCGCAAAAAGCCAAATCCTTTTGGCAGTAATTCAAGATAGCCGGAGATTATTTCCAATAGGTTTACCCGATAAGTAAAGTGCCGTTTTCCATTATTTTCTGATCATCGATAAATACGGTAGGTTTAAGAACTACACCATCTACATGTATGCCAACATTACAAGTACCGCCCATGCCGATATTATTCCCGAAGGCAACATGGATGGTGCCTAATACTTTTTCGTCTTCAAGAATCTGGCCGGAAATGCGTGCTTCATGATTTGTACCGACTCCAAATTCGGCAACGGTAAATCCATCTTTGCCGAACGGTTCAAGCTGCTGCTGTAATAGAAGAGCTTCTTCGCCGCCCGTAATTTTCACTGCATATCCGTCTTCAATATCGATGCGAATGGGCAGACCTTTAATTTTACCGAGGCCGGCCATACTGGCATCAACCACCAGTACGCCACGGGCAGTACCTTCCAGCGGTCTCAGAAATGATTCACCGCTGGGCAGATTTCCACCCTGTCCGGGTTCAGGTATAAGACCGGTCGACGAAATGGCCTTGATACCATCAATTGATAACCACAGATCAGTTCCATTAGAGGTTATAATATGAACCATTTTACCAGCATCAAGAACAGCAGTTACCCGCTTGGTTCGTTCGGCAATGACACGGTAATCCGCGTTCAGGGTCCGCAGCATGATATCTTCGGTTATACCGGGCATGGTGGCCACCCGCGCTCCTGCTTTGCAGGCATTACGCCGGGCATCGGTATGGGTTACGGATTTTGTGGTCGGACAAATTACCACATCGTAATGGGTCATCATTTCAGCAATGGCGGAGGGCGGCTCGGCGCCGTTGACTTTGGCCGGCGGCATCAGAACCAGCACTGTTTCCCTGGCCAAAGGCAATGCTGCCTGATAAATGGCTTCGCCAATCGGCTGGCGCAGATCATCGGTCAGAATCATGACCGATTCAGACGGTTTCAGATTCAAACTGGTTTTTAAGGCCATTGCAGCGGCATCAATAAGGGCTGACATCCTTTACCTCAATTTTTGACAAGCCGTAAGATAGACATTTTATATAAAGCGAATCAAATTCCGAATTGGTTAGAGAAACGAACTAATGCTAATATGCATTCAGATTCGGTTTATACAAAATAAACATTATTCACCAAAATTTGAGGCTGGCACTCCGGCCATTGATTTAACAGTATTAGATACTATTTTTATGCAACACGCTCAGATGCGGAGCCATCTGTATGGCGCCGGCGATGACGCCGATGTCTCCGGCCACGACCTTTTTCTGAAGCTTCACCAGAAAAACGTTCTTCCGGGTTTTCGAACCCGGCACAGTAACCCTGCTTGCCGCCGGTCAGCGGGCCTTTACCCTGAGGGCCGGTTTTGTCTAATAGAGACATAAAAATTCTCCTTAAATTTATTGATTAATTTTGCCCGAAAATCCGGGCTGATGTTTTTCACCACAGGTCGGACAAAATCCTGAAGGTTTTTGCCATTCCCTGCCGCAAAACCGGCAACGATGGCGACGCAGTTCAATTCTGCCGCCTTCAATACACAGCTTTTTTCCATCCACCACCATTTGAGCCATTTTTTTCCGGGCTGAACCGAGCAGCCGGGTAAAGGTCGGCCGGGAAATATTCATCAGTTCCGCCGCCGGCTGCTGTTCCAAACCCAGATAATCGGCCAGACGCAGGGCTTCAAATTCGTCGATGCTCATAACAATCTCCTGCAGGTCGGAGGCCGGAATGCCCTGCGGTTTAAAGACACTGCAGATTGGGATGCCGTCGATTATTCTTATTTTTTTAGGTTTGGTCATAATTTTTCCGGATGCAATATAATGAACATAAGTTCATTAAACAAACCCGGATTTTCATGGCCGATTTTTGGAAAATCGCGGGCGAAGTTCTAATTTCACCTTGTCTGTTAAGGAGAATCAAATGTCTGTCATTATAAAAAATCATGTTCTGCGCGACTACACTGCAATTACCATCGGGGCGATGATGATGGCCCTTGGCATAGGTGTTTTTCTGGTCGATGCCAAGGTTGTTCCGGGCGGTGTTTCCGGTTTGTCGATGGCTATTCATTACCTTTCGGGAAATACCATCCCGGTCGGTCTGATGATCTGGCTTTTGAATATTCCCCTGTTTATCTGGGGCTGGCGGGTTCTCGGTTCACGCTTCGGTGCCCGCACATTTTATGGGTTCAGCATCAATTCATTTTTTATTGATTTTTTCCGGGGAGCCATTCCCGGTTTCCATTTTATGGATCTGCAAAACCTGCCTTCGATCATCGATCTGCGCGAGAACGATTTCTTCTTCCTGATTTTACTCGGCGCGGTGTTCCTGGGTATCGGGCTGGGCATCGTCTTTAAATTTAAGGGGACAACTGCCGGCTCCGATATTATTGCCGCCATTCTGCAGCACAAATACGGTACAAAACCGGGTCAGGCTATTATGATGGCTGATTTCGTGGTGATTGTTATTGCTGGTCTGGCCATTGAATGGAAAGGTCTGGCCGATGCTCGTCCGGCTTTGTCGCTGACACTTTATGCTTTTTTTCTGCTCTTTATTACAGCCCGGCTGATTGATATGATTATTGATGGTTTTGATTACGCCCGCTCGGCGCTGATTATATCCGACAAGCATGAGGAGATTGCCGCCGAAATTATGAACAGGCTAAGCCGCGGTGCCACAGCCTTGAAAGGTCGTGGTTTATACCGGGATGTGGACCGGGAAATTTTACTTACGGTTGTGCCGCTGAAAGAAGTCACCCTGTTGATGGATATTATAAAGTCCATTGATCCGGCAGCCTTCGTCACCATCAGCAATGTCCACGAAGTGTTGGGCGAGGGGTTCCGCCGGCGGATATAAAAAAAGGTCTGCCCGGCAAACCGAACAGACCCGCTGGTTCTGAAAAGTCGATAGTAATTTAGAGCGTCAGACGAAGATTGGCACCCAGGAGAATTCCCGTGGAATAACCCGGCCATATGGCCCGGGTCATACCATAAGAAATATCAAATTTAAGGTGGCTGAAATTCAACCCGGTGCCCAGCCCGAGCACAAATTTGTAAGGACCACCAATCGAAATTCCACCCCGAACCGGCACCCAGTCAATCGGGAAGTACAGCACACCAACGCCGATCTGCGGAACGGTGGTATTGCCAAACCGTTCGTCAAAACCCTGCCGGTAATCGGAAGTCAGGGTCAGATTGGGCAACAGGCGGTATGCGGCGCCGATGGTCATGGATTTTGGCAGAGGCGTATCAAATGCCGATATGGAAAGGGTGGTATCAACCGCTGGATGATCGGTACTTTCCCGATCATCATTAAAATACAGGGTATCCGAATCGGACATGTACATCATCTCCGGCTGACCTGACCAGTGAATATTTCCAAACAGGTTCTTAAACATCAGCGAAAAATACCAGCGTTCATCATATCGTGCCGACAAACCGAGATCGATACTCCGCCCGCTTCCGGCCTTATTCCCTTCCGCCATTGCGGAGCGGATTTTATTGTTGTACCGGATATAAACCGTGTTCAGATCGGGCCGGCTGATTTCGGCCACCGATTCCCGGGCCTGGACCACGGCCAGACCCAGATAATAATGAAGGCTAAGACCAACATTGAAATACTCCAGATCCGATAAATAGGGAACCTGCCATTTGGCGGGATCGAATGAATGACCATAACTGGCGCTCATCCGCACGGCGGCCATGCTCTGGGCATTTTCCAGTGGCAGCTCTTTCAGGTGATAGTTTGGGGTTATTTCCTCGCCATTCAGCAGAATATCAAGCGGCTTTTTGGTCACCGCCACTGCGGATTGGCCAAACATCCCGATGCTCAGGGCCAGTTGTCCGAAGGTATAAGCAGCGAAGGGTATTTCCATCCCAGCCCGCCCGGTTAATTCCAGACTTTTACTATCGATCAGGTTCAGAATGGACTGCTTTTCGGACTCGCTCCATAAGGTATCCGGGTTGCCCTGCAGCGTGAAATAGCGGTTATAGTCGTATAGAGAAAAAGCATTGTTGGTCAGGTTTACACCGCCGTTGAACAGATTGATTTCAAGCGGATTCTGTACCGTGCAGCCGAGGTTGGCCGGATTATAAATCTGGGCATCGAGACCGCGGCTGATGGCTGAAACATTTCCGGCCATGGAGATGCTCAGATAGTCATTCATTTGGGCCTGGCTGCCGGCGGCCAACAGCGACAGTAATGTTATTATTTTAATTTTCATCATGATTCACCCGGATTTTAAAGTTCAGGATACCACTGATATCGATGGCATCATTTTGCCGCAGGCGGATGGTCTGGCCGGTGGCCGCAATTTCAAATTCAGGGCGGATATAAAGCGGAACCTCAGAAAACAGAGCCCGGTAATCTTCATCAAAATCGACACTGACCCAGTTTTCGGTTGAACCGGTTGCGTACCCCTGGGCATCGGTGGCAGCGGGATCCAGCTCGAGACTGATGATCATTTTCCGGCTGCTGTCAGTTATAACCGTAGAATAAAGATCATCCTTGTCGCGGGAGATATAAATCCGGCCGCTTACACCAAGAGGCAGGTGATTGTCCAGCCTGAAGCGGATTGAACCGTTTTTAAGGTCATCCTTTATACTCTGCCGCAATTCTTCATCCAAATCATCATTGGTCAGGGTATCCGGCCCCGAGTCAAAGGTCAGGTTTTCATTGATCTGTAAGGTGAGCGGCGAATAAATCCGGTAGCTGACCCCGATTTCATCGCCCAGATTAACATTTCCTGCCCCGCTGATCCGGGCGGCACCGGTGATGACAATCCGCTCCGGCAGGAGGGCCAGTAAATCGACAATACTCGGGGTTGAGGATTGACCGTTCAGAATAATTTTTGTTTCCGGGTTCACGCTGGCCGCCTGTAATAACTGATCGGTCAGGTTGACGACAACCGAGGCACCGCCTTTGAATCCTTCAATTTTGAGATCAAAATGTACCGGGAAATCAACCTGGTTTTGGAAGACAAATTCCATTTCCAGATCATCCAGCCGGAATTGCCCGTCCACCTCATTCCAGACATCGACATCGCTGACTTCCTGCGGATCAAAATCCAGATCGACCTGGCTGAGCTCCCCGCTAAAGGATCCAAAAATCAAATTGGCGGTGGTTAGTTGCACTTCGACCTGATCGCTGGAGGTTATTTCGACAAAACCGTCACTGGAATCTATTTCCACTTCCACCATATAATGCAGGGCTTCAACAAAACCCACACCGGCCGGATTAGTGATGGTCGTATTTTTAAGATCAATTTGATTTATTGTGGTTTGACCGGGCAAGAGATCGGCCAGCACGACCATTGGAGCTTGATTTTTAAAAAGTTCATCGATGGTGATCCGGGCCCGCCCGCCAATATTCATGGTGGATACCATCTGCAGATTCAGCTCACCGGATTCCAACCGGGCCGAAGTAATTTTATGACCACCGGCATCAAATTCGAACACATCACTGCTGGTAAAACTTTGCGCCGGAACCTGGCCGACGACCCGGGCTACTTCACATTCTGTAAGCTCCACGACAATGCTGAAATAATCATCCCGCTTTGAGGCGGTGAAATGGGTGGTGTCTGCTGTTCCGGCCAGCGGCAGAGTGGTTTCCAGGCGGAGTTGGTTACGAAAAACCTTGTTTTGCATATTGAGCGGCTGGCTGCGCACCATGGAGTGAGCCGCGATGGAATCGGTGAATAAAACAGTACCGAGCAATACATTGGCCGCGTCATCAAAAACATCAATACTCAGATTCGGGTCAATTTTCAGAAACATTTCATTACGGATAGTCAGATACAACTGTCCACTGTCGATTTCGACCTCGCTGAAATGATCAAATTCTATATCGAGCGGCGGCAGGTTAACCACCGAGCCAGGGAACGGCGGCAGGATAGCTGCATTAGGATCCACCCCGGGCGGGAGAATCTGACCAATACTGACCGGTGCTGTCTCCAGAGTGCCGGATTTGTCAATTAAGACTGATTCCAGGTTAAAGGTATAATCTGATGTCTGATCATCGAAAGTTAGATCTTCGGTGGTGATCTTTTGCGTTTCCGCCGTATCGGAAATCTCAAAGCGGATAACCGGCAGGCCGGAAACGGTGTCGGCGAAGAATAATGAGTCGTCGATAATTTCTGTCATCTCAATGGTTTTTGAAGGCAGGTGGATGGTAAATTCAGTGCTCCAGGAAGGGATAACCGGCTCATTCAGAGTACATCCGTAAAGCATCAAACCAGCGAGGACAATCCGCAAAATAATTTTTAAGGGCATTTTTATCTCTCCTTAGTTCAGCGTGTAGATCGGCTATATGGAAGGCATCTTTATTGATTAATCCTTTAATGATCTGATTTCACTATTAACAAAAATGAATTGCCTGCTGCGATGATTCCGAACACAGGAACCAGCCTGGTTAAATCGCAGGATATTTTTGTTAAAAGTGTTTGTCGTAGACACCTGCATTGCCTGTTAGCGAGGGAATATGGCCTGAGGTCGAGCGGAGAAAAGCTGATTTAGGGGACGAAGGCGAAAATGTTCGGAAGGAAGCCTCCTTTTTGAGGTTGACGGTAAAAATGTTAGCTCAAACTGCCGGAAGGACAGGTCTGGAGGCAATAGATGGTAATGAGGCTGGAAAAAATGAGAGGGCCGATGAAAGAAAAATGGGCAGACCTTGCAAAAAGACACGGAGAGAAAAGAACATTTCAATCCACGCGCCCGCATGGGGCGCGACCACTGCTTAGCATCAGTCTCCTTCCGGTGAATAAATCTTTTCTTTTATATAACATAAACATATTTGCATTTTTTGCAATAAACCAATTACAGGAGATACAGATGTTTACTCAAAAAAACCTGTACAGCTCCGGAGATATGTACCACTCATCGATAGCTTTTTGAATTCAGCCTGAACACAGAAGCAATTCTATACCCAACAGTGGATTCCGCAAAGTGTATATATCTACTGGCTGCGTCATTACAGAAAAAACCTGAATAACTACTGCCTGCCATTTGTTAAAAATTGCCCGGCGAGATATGTACTTCATCGGATGGACAGATAATAAATTAAAACAGAATTTTGGGGATTATGAAAACCGCTTTAGTTCAGC
>DYOS01000217.1 GCA_020720405.1 Caldithrix sp.
CAATTGGTAGAGAAGTGATTTTCCTGATCCGGTCGGCATGATAACCAGAATGTGCCGGCCTTCCAGCAGGTCGCTGACAATGGCTTCCTGAACTCCACGGAACCGGTCATAACCAAAAGCCTGTTTTAATGTTTGGTGTAGTATTTCTGAAGAAAATGGCATAGCTGCTTGTCCCGTCTGAATGTCGGCCGGCTTATTTTTTGTCACAGACCGGCAATATAAACCCGCTGATTAAAAAATCAACCCGGTTGCATTTTGTATCTTTACCGCTCTGGTTTTAGATTAGCCGCTCATTGCAGAAAGGGCTGCATCATGGATTTTTTGTTATCGTCCGAAGAAGAGCAGTTTCTTTTGAAATTAGCCCGGGCTTCCATAACAGCAGCGTTGAATGGAGATGAAAAATACCGGGAGAAAACGTTCTATTCTGCGACACTTCAAGTCTGGTGCGGAGCTTTTGTCACCCTGCATAATCCGGAGCATGAGCTGCGCGGCTGTATCGGATATGTGGAAGGCATCATGCCGCTTCAGCCGGCCATCCATCAGCTCGCCCTGGCAGCCGCCTTTGAAGATCCCCGTTTTGATCCGCTGACAGCGGAAGAACTCGATGCCATCAAAATTGAAATATCCGTGCTGAGTCCGCTATCGGTTATCCATGACCCGCAGGAAATAGAGGTCGGACGGCATGGTTTGCTGATCCGCCGAGGCGGGCAATCGGGATTGCTGCTGCCCCAGGTAGCGGCAGAATATCAGTGGGACCGGCAGACCTTTCTCCGGCAAACCTGCCGCAAAGCCCGGTTGCCGATGGATGCCTGGCAGGAGTCGACGACACAAATTCAGGTGTTTAGCGCCATCATTTTTAGTGAGAACCGATGAGCCACACTTCCATATCGGCCCGACAGATTACCTGGCTGGGTCTGGTTATCAATATATTTCTGGTTATCCTGAAATTATTTTTAGGCATGGTCGGCTTTAGCCAGGCGCTGATTGCTGATGCTATTCACTCTTTATCCGACCTGGCCACAGATGTGGCTGTACTGATCGGGTTGCGTACAGCCGGGCGACCGGTGGATGAAAATCATAATTATGGGCATGGTAAATTTGAGACCCTGGCTTCCGTGTTTATCAGTCTGGTGCTGTTTTTGGCTGCTTTTTATATCATGTTCAATGGGGTCGCCTTGTTGTATGATGCCGTGCAGGGAAATCTGCCGGAGCGTCCCAAAAAAATTGCCCTGATCGGGGCATTTGTTTCGATCGTTCTAAAAGAATATCTATATCGGATCACGGTGCAACTGGGGCGGGCTACCCGTAGTAATTCGCTTATTGCCAATGCCTGGCATCACCGTTCGGATGCCATGTCATCAGTAGCCGCCTTTTTCGGAATTGGCGCTGCCAGTATGTTGGGTAATCAATGGATTGTTTTGGATCCGATAGCCGCAATTTTTGTTGGTATTCTGCTGATGGTGGTTGCTTATAAACTGATGATGGATAATCTGAACGAATTAATGGAAGCTTCGCTGGATAAAATTGAACAGGAAGAAATTTTACAGATGGCGGTGGGCATCTCCGGCATCTACCGCCCGCATAATCTGCGCACCAGAAAAATCGGCCGTCACATTGCTATTGATATGCATGTGAAAGTCCGACCAGATTTGAGTATTGTCGATGCTCATACACTGGCCACAAAAGTAGAACAAAAATTATTTGAGCGATTTGGCAGGAATAGTTTTATTTCGATTCATGTCGAGCCACTTTCTGAGGAGCCGGACTCAGTTTAAATGCCATAGATCGATGTCTTCCCTGAGATCTGGATTGATAAACACGACTACCGGGCTATTGACCGGCAAAAGATAACGCCAGTCGCCTTTTTCATTGCGGGCCACGGAACCAAATATTTTTCTTTTTTGCTGCTCTGAGAACAGCTCATAAAAAATATAACCGAAAACAGCATGTTTACCGTTGATATAAAAAGCCGGTATGCGCTGCCCGACTTGAACCGGGGCCTCCTTAATTTTGGAAGGCCGGTATTTGAATATTAGCAGACGCTCAATAAATAATTCGGTGAGGATGGTATCGTCGTATTCCAGTAAATGGATGGAGCGCTTTACACCGCGGCCCAGGATGATGTCGTCAAAGATATCTGAGATTTGCCACTGGTAGATATCTGGAAGCACACTGCACCTGACATTGATTAAAATTTAGGCCGGTAATATAAGCCTTCGCCCTATGATTTTCATCACTTGTCATACACCTGCCGGGGGCTTCGATCCGAAAAAACACATCAGATAAAAATTGATAGAAAAAGAATTAACCGTGCTTAATACAACGCAGCACTTATTCGTACCCGTCTGGTGAAATACTAATATCAGGCAGATTATTTTCCACAGATGGCGGCTTTTGCAGATTACAAGATTTCTCGTCGATTCCGCACGGGCGGAATCTTCTCGAAAACTTGTCCCGTTCATTCGGGATGACGGGTTTTCGTTC
>DYOS01000218.1 GCA_020720405.1 Caldithrix sp.
AAGGCGTAGTTTAAAAATCGTCTGCCTCCGGGGCAAACCGGAAAGTGAGGGGGAACGATTAAAGATTAAAAAGAAGAAAGGAATTGGGAATTGGGAATTGGGAATTGGGAACTTGGAATTGAAAATCGATCCGGTGCTGTCATCCCGCACGAGCGGGACAAAGTATCCTGTCAATGGTTTATGAAATTAGCCGCTTGGCTGGCTAAGCGCACCGGGAAAACTACGGCTGCTTCGGGGGCTTCTCTTCCTTCTTCCGTCTTATTTCTTAATAACCCTAAACCGGACTTTATTAATATCGCTGGCTTAATTATATTTAGTTATGTGGCGGGTTAACCAGACCGGGTTTACCCAGACTCTCTTTAATCGAATGGTAATTCCAGATTGAATCTGTATTCCTAAAAACATACCAACCAAAAGAGGTATTTATGAAAACGCTTCTGCTTCTCCTGTTCCCTGTTCTGATTCTGGCTCAAACACCAAATTACCCGGACACTCTGTTTAGCAAATCTGCTCCGCCCATTCCCTGCTTCGTCACCGGCCTGGATGAATCCCGCCTTGCTTTTATCTACAACGATGGAAGAACAAACAGCGCTCTTTGGGAGAAGCTGAACCGGGTTCATATCGGCGGACTCGGTCTGGTTTACACAACCGGCGACGGATTTCTGTTTGAACTGGCAGAGATTAAATCTGCCCTGCATACGCCACCGGCTCAGCTCACCGAAGCACCTGCAGAAATACAGTTTTCCGAATCTCAGGCAGCCCCCACTAAGCCTGCAGAAACCGAAAACCGCTGGTCACTGGGTATTCTCATGCTCCCGTCGGATATGGAGGCAACATATACGGAGTATGAATTCTATGATTATGATAGTTTCTACCTCTACACGCGTACTTCACGTTATTTGCCAAAATACGAAGCTCAGTTAACGTATCGGATAACTGACCAGTTCGCCCTAACCTTGAACAGCGGTTATAGTTCGCAATATGTGAAGTCGCGTTATGAACATTTTTCTGATGATAAAGACGGTGATTACGATTCCGATAGTGGACAGGAAACTACCAATAGTCTTAGCCTGTTTAAATTTGATATCGGTATAAAATACTATTTAAAACCTGTCATCAGTAAAAAAGTCAGCCCGTTTGTTACCCTGAGCCTGGGTAAACAGATAGCATCCGCTATCGATGAAGAAAAAGAACTGTATGATGAAACACCGCCCGAATATCCGGTAATTTCTGATTATGAGAAGTTTCTGGAGCAGATCAACTCGCCCCTGCTGTTAAGTGCCGGCTTTGGTGCAGAATATTTTGTGAATGAGTCACTTTCCTTCACCACAAATTTCAAAGTGACTTACGACATTATTAAAGCGAAATTCACTACCGTACAGGAAAATGACGATTACAAAACGACTAATAAGTATACTAAAAAGTCATCCGAATTTATCACCCTGGTTGGTGTAGGTCTGCACCTTCATTTCTGATCCGGTTCAGGGAGTTTTGTATTACGGAATCGAACATCTCCACCATTCAATCTATTATATCCGGGGCGCGGCGGGGCAGCTCGCGCCCGGTTCTGGCCATGACAACAAGCGGTCTGCGGCTGATCAAACTGCACGGTCAGGGGCAGGGTTGCGGTACCCTGGTCGCCGAGATAATCGCTCATCATTTATCTGCCTGCCTCGGATTACCGGTACTGGAACCGCAACTCACTTATCTTCATCCGCACACTCCGACTGAGGATAAAAATGATGAACTGGCAGATCTGCTTGAGGCCAGCAGCGGACTAAACCTGGCTTTCCCATTCCTTGCATCAGCCCGACCGGCTATGGCAGAAGAATACCAGCTTTTAGGAAAAAACGGACAGGCCGCCTGTCTCTGGCTGGACCGTTTTCTGTTGAACCCGGACCGGAATTCAGCCAATCCCAACCTGCTTTTTTCTGAAGGTCGTATTTTTCTTATCGATTTTGGTTCGGCGCTTCATTTCCAGTACCAATGGTCCAGGGTAAATGAAGAAACACCGCGTCAACCCGTTGTCCAATCCAGGCCACATCTGTTTGAAGAACATGCTCAATGGCCCGGCTGGCCGGAATTAGATGCTGATTTTGCAGCCCGCATCAGCAGGGAAATTCTACATGGCGCCGTGGGTCTGGTGCCGGATGATTTTCTGTTGCCGCTGCTCCCGGCACCGGGAACCCATGCTTATCCGGAACAGGAAATGTTACTGCGCCGCCGGGCGGCCTACGAGGCCTTTCTGTGGAAACGACTAAAAGCACCGCGCGCTTTTGCACTGCAGCCAGCCGAACTTAGGCCATCCCCAAAGCGGGGCCGGCCGCCCCGGCTGCTAAACGATTTTTCCCGACCAGCCCGGAATCCGGCTACCTGAAATCAGTGTTGTCCGGGGAAGTCAGACGGATTCGGAATTGTAATTTCAATCAAAAAGTGCGATTTTCTGACCTGTCAAACGAATCACT
>DYOS01000068.1 GCA_020720405.1 Caldithrix sp.
TCTGCAGATGAGACCGCTAATTTGGTTTTCTTCCTATTTTAGGTCTTATTCACACGGCAACGGTATCGGTTTTCTTCAGCCTGGCCATTAACCGGCCAAAATATACCCGCATGTCGTCGAACATGGTATAAGCCCACGGTACGGCAACCAGAGAAACAAGGGTTGAAAAAACCAGACCGCCAATAATGGTCCGACCCATGGGCGCATAGGAAATACCGATCATTTTAGCATTGCCAACCGCCATCGGTATAAGCCCGCCGATGGTCGTAAAAGCGGTCATCATGATCGGCCGCAGACGGTTTTTCCCGGCCTCGACCAGGGCCTCGAAGCGGCTGACGCCCTGTGACCGCAGCCGGTTGACCAGGTCAATCAGGACAATGGCATTATTGACCACCACACCAATAAGTATGATGTAACCAATCATGCTCATCATATCGCGCGGCGTATTGGTCAGGAAAAGCATCCAGTTGGCGCCGACAAAGGAAAATGGAATGGCGATCAGCACGGAGAGCGGCAGAACAAAAGACTCAAATAAAATGCCCATCAGCAGAAAAACAAAAGTAATCGACAGAATTATGGCAAATTGCTGAGACTGGTCAGCCTCCTCCAGGCGCTGGGCGCGCATACCTTTGTTCCAGGAATAACCATAGGGCATTTCGAAGCCACTCATGGCCTGATCAATTTTTCCATGGAGCAGACCAAGGTTATCCGACGTGGTATTTGCTTTAACGCTTAGAAAAGTCTTTCCATTTTCTCTGGAAATTCCGCCGAACCCTTTTTTCACCGTAAAAAGAGCCACAGCCTCCAGTGGAATTTCGCGTCCGGACTGGGTAAAGAAGGTAATATTCTTTAGCTGCTGAAAATTTTGCCGGTCCTCCTCACGCAGTTGAATGGTCATATTTACTTCTTTTTCTTCGGTCTGGAATTTTGGCAGCTGAATACCTCTTAAGGCATACATTACTGTACTGGCTACCGTGCGTGGATTGATGCCGTAAATTCTAGCCTGCTCCCGCTTGATAACCAGCTGGATTTCGTCCTCACCCCGTTCCCGGTCAGTTTCGACGCTGAGAATTTCAGGGATGCTGCTCAGGCGTCGCTCAACCTCTTTGGAAAGCTCAGCCAGTCGACCGGTATCGTCACCATACAGATTTAAAGAAATGGAAGCATCGTTACTGCCCGATTCCTGCCGCCAGCCGGTGTGCATTTTTACGCCGGGCAACTGTGGAATCCGACGTTTCAGATCGCTGACCACCGAATCCCGGGGCATCCGGTCGCTGGCCGGGAAACCGAACAGGCCAACCGCTCCGGCCATTATTTCCTGGTACCAGGCCCGGCTTTCTTCTGGCTCAAGGAAGACCCGGACGCGGGCGAAATCTTCCCTGAATCCGGCATCAACCACTCTGACCTGGTATTCTTCGCGCCGCACATCGATGGTGTCTTCAACCATTTTAACCAACCGTTCGGCATCGGCCATACTGTAATTTTCGGGCAGATCAAACATCAGCCTGAAATCGTTGATATTGCCTTCCATGTTATCCGTACTTTGGACCGTGGTAAATTTCATTGAAAACAACATTACGCTCAGCACCAGAAAGGTTTCCAGACGATGGTTCAGGGTCCAGGTTAAAAGAGCACTGTAGGAACGGGTCATTTTGGTGATCACCGGCGGTTCATGGACTTCCCTTTTGCTGACAATTTTAGTAGCCGCCAGCGGAATAAAAATCATGGCCACAATCAGGGAGGCCAGCAGGGCAAAAATAACCGGCAGACCGATGCGAACCATATAAAAGCTAAAGCCGGCATCGTCACTCATCAGAATCAAAGGCAGAAAAACGACGACCGTTGTCAGCGTAGCCATAATCACGGCCAGGGATACCTCGCTGCTGCCAACCGCCGCGGCCTGCAGGTCATCAAACCCATTGGCCTGCTTGTGGTAGATGTTCTCGAGTACAACAATTGAATTGTCGACCACCATGCCGACCGAAATCATCAATCCCATCATGGTGATCAGGTTCATGGTCCAGCCCATAAAATACAAAATGGTCAGACTGGCCACGATAGATAAGGGAATGGCAAAGATAAGGATCAAAGTCATGCGCAGCCGGCGCAGATAGAAATACAGTACCAGCAAGGCAAAAAATCCGCCCCAGAGCGCTGAATTGGTCAGATTATCCAAGGATTCGGTGATAAAGGAACCCTGATTAAAAAGCAATTCCATCTTCATCCCGGCCAGGCGCGGGTCTTTTAAAATAGTTCTATTAAACTCATCAACCACCTCATTACACAGGGCAACCGTGTTGGCCAGGGATTCTTTATAAACACCAATCTGTATAGCCGGATGACCATCGGAACGCTGCACCCAATCGCGTTTGGGAACATCAAATTTAACTTCAGCTATATCTTTCAGCCGGATATTTGAACCGCGCACCGGAATATTGCCGACCTCATCCAGGGTTCTGAATTTACCAATGGAACGGACATAAATTTTATGCCCTCCGCTGCGCAGATGGCCGGATGAAATAGCAAAATTATCTTCACGCAGTTGTTCAATAACATCAAAAAGATTGATTTTGTAGGATTTAACTTTGTCCTGATTGATCAGTACCTGAATCGATTTTTCAAAGGCGCCCCAGATTTCAATATTGGCGACACCATCGATCCGTTCCAATGGTTTTTTAACCAGGTTCTCAATCAGATAATAGGGATCCTCTGTTTCGGTTTTCTGTATCAGGGAAATCCAGAGAATCGGATCGTCATCATCTGACCATTTGCGAAGATAAACACGGTCAACATCCGAGGGCAGGTCTACCCGTACCCGGTCCATACGATCTCGCAACTGGCTGTATGCCAGATCCATGTCTGTATTCTGTTCGAATTCGATCCATGTCCAGCAGCCATCGGCCTGGCTGTTGGTCTGCACCTGATTTACACCTTTAACGGTCCGGATCACTTCTTCCACCGGCCGGGCGATCATTTTTTCCACCTCTTCAGGATTGGCATTGGGATACGGAATCCAGACGCCAAGAAAAGGCGGACTGAATCCACTGGGCATGAGTTCCGTCGGAATCTGGCGGTAGGCAATGGTGCCAACTACCAGCAAGGCCAGCAAAACCATGAGTACCGTAACCGGCCGGGTCAGAGCCAGTTTTGGTAACAAACTGATTTTTATATTATTTAGCCCGTCGATGGGGCCTTTGTGCTCAGCCGGCATAAGACGCCTCCCTTTTAATTAGTCACGGGTGACCAGTAAATACATGGTTGGGATAACGACAAGGGTTAGTGTGGTTGAAATAATCAGACCGACGATAACTGTAATCGCCATCGGGGTCCGGATTTCGGCACCGTCACCCAAACCCAGAGCCATTGGCAATAAACCAAGTACCGTGGTCAGAGTGGTCATTAAAATCGGCCGCAGGCGCACTTTCCCGGCTTGAAGAACCGCTTCCAACCGGGCTACGCCCTCCGCCCGCAGATGATTAATAAAATCAATCAGGATAATAGCATTATTTACAACAATCCCGGCCAGCATAATCATACCGAGAAAAACAACAATACTTAGCGGAATTTTGAACAGGTACAGGAAAAGGATCACCCCGAGAATGGCCAGGGGAATGGTAAATATGATGACAAAGGGATGGATCAGCGATTCGAACTGCGAGGCCATAACGATATAAACCAGGAAGATGGCCAAAGCCAATGCCAGGATAAGGCTGTTCTGCGAGGTTTCCATTTCCTTGTTCTGACCAGCCAGGTCATAGGTAAAATCGTTTGGCAGATTCAGAGCCAGAAGCTCCTGGTATATTTTTTCATTCAGGTCTTTAAGATTGGCACCAGGACCGACATTAGCACTGATCAATGCAGTTCTCTGCTGGTCAACCCGGCGAATTTCAGAGGGACCTTCATTGATCCGGATACGAGCCACTGACTGCAGCTGTATCGGCCGGGCTGCGCCCGGATTGATAATCAGACGCTGCAGATCATCGATACTCTGTTTGTCTTCTTCCCGCAGACGAACCAGAATATCAATCTGGCGGTCCTCTTCTTTAAACTCGGTGGCTACATTTCCCCTGACCTTGTTGCGGACAATAGCGGCAACCTGCATTACATTCAAACCATGGTGGGCTAAAAGATCACGGTCGTAATAAATCTGTATTTCCGGGTTACCCCGCCGCAGATTGGATTTAACATCCACCAAACCAGGAATTTTCGCGATTCTTTCTACCAGCAGATTCGTGTAATGCTGCAACTGGAAAAGGTTATAACCTTTCAGATGAATTTCAACCGGGGTTTTAAAACTGAACAGGGCCGGGCGGGCAATATTAGCTTCGATGCCCGGGTATTCGCGGAGCATGGCCCGTATTCCGGCTATGGTTCTCTCCTCGAGTGCAGCCAGGTTTTGGCCGGCTATCGCGGCACTGATCAGATGCAGAAAGGTTTGTTCACTACTGACCAGAGTCACAGTTAGTTTGGCCGTATGCTCTCCTTCTTCGGCTTCGGACGTTGCTGTGCGGTCGAAACCGGCCACCGAGGCGACATGGGCAACATTTTCAATGCCGCGGATGCGTTCCTGAATTTCCATGATCCGTTCATCAGTCTGCTCCACCGGTGTACCAACCGGCAGAGTTAACTCCACATTAAACTCACCCTGGTGAACTTCGGGAATCAGTTCGCTGCCCAATCGGGGCAGAACGACCAGAATGCTGAACAAAAAAATCAGAAGTACACTACCCAGAACCAGCCCCTTATTATCAAGGGATTTCTGCAGCCAGACCGGGTAACGCCGTTCCAGAAAACCGTAAAACCATTCAAATGTGACCACAGCCAGACGGGTGAATGGCGTAAAAAGAAGCCGCGCGCTCATGGCCAGGAAGGTGATGGCTATACCGGCCAGTAGTATCAGGGCATGAATCAGGCGGAACAGGATTTCAAAAATAGAAGAGACCAGATATTTAATTAGGAATACCGGTGATTTGAGTATAGCCATCAGAGCGATCCACGACTTGCGAATTACAGTCTTCCCGGAAAACGAATCGCGGATTCTTCCGAAATCGGCGAAGAGGATATTCTCGGTTTTAAAAACCACATACTCCGGCCAGACCGATTCTATAAAGGGCAGGAAGCGGATACCCGAAGCACTGTAACGGAGAAAAAATTCGCCCCATCCTCTTTTCTTCAAAACGATCATCACAACGGCAATAACGGGTATGAGCAGAGTCAGGCCAATCAGGCTGATTTTTTTTAGAAAGCCGGCTACAAGTGCGACCAGAACAAGGCCGATCTTTTGAAAAAAGTAGTAAAGCGTGCGCAAAAGCTGACGCAGTACTGCGCTTGTTTTTTCAGCCAGTGCGGAGCGGTTTGTTTCGGACAGCAGAAGATCAACCTCTTCCCTATTTTTAAAGCGCAGTATAAAATCTGTATTGAATGTGGTAGATCCGGCAGCAACGGACATCTGTCCGGCCTGCCGTGAGGAAAGCATCGGGATCAGGAACAGGGCTACGGCCAGTGAAGCCAGCAGCGAAAAAACAACCGTCAATGCCATATCCCCGAACACCTGCCCGGCCACGCCTTCCACAAAAACAATCGGAAAGAAAACAGCAATGGTGGTCAGGGTTGAGGCTATTACCGCCCCGCCGACCTCACTCACCCCGCGAATCGTCGCTGTGAGCAGGTCATCCCCCTCATCCCGGCGGCGGGCAATGTTTTCTAATACCACAATTGAATTGTCCACCAGCATACCAATACCAAGCGCCAGCCCGCCAAGCGACATGATATTCAGCGAGACATCAAACATGCGCAGCGGGGCGAAAGTGGCAATAATTGAAATGGGAATGGACAAACCGATGATCACCGTCGGCCCGAGCCGGCGTAAAAAAACAAACAGGACAATGACCGCCAGAATACCGCCGACTATCGCCGTTGATTTTACTTCATCTATAGAGTTTTTTATAAAAATGGATTGATCGGTCAGTGTTTCGATGTGTATACCTTCGGGCAGGCTGTAGGCCAGAAAATTGGTCATCATTCCGGCCATAAATTCACCGCCGGGCGGATTGTTCTTTTTCTGATCTTTCTTTGCAGGTTGAGTGCTGCCTTCCTGTTCAGCCTTCATTTTTGCCACAAATTCCTGCTGCGCTACCGTCCCGTACAGACGGTTCTTAACCCGTTCAGCTACTGAAACAATATTGGCATCGGCTTCCTTGAAAATTTCAATTTCAACGCTTTCCTTGCTGTTAATCCGGGTAATAATTTCCCGCTCTTTGCTGGTTCGGTAAACCCGTCCCACATCCTGCACTTTTATATCGACATTATTAAACCGGCCGATGATGACATTGGCTATTTCTTCAGTTGATTTGAATTCATTAAGCGTCCGTACCAGGTATTCGGTCTGCCCTTCCTTCAGGTTTCCGCCGGCCAGATTTACGTTCTCCTGCATCAGCCGTTCTTCTACCATGCGGATATTCATACCGATCAGGGTCAGTTTTTGCTCATTCAGCTCAACCCTGATCTCTTCTTCCAGACCGCCCTTCACCTTTACCGCGGCCACACCATCAATGGTTTCAAGCGCCCGTTTAAGTTCTTCCTCGGCTATATAGCGCAGATAGGTCAGCGAACTTTCTCCGTACAGCCCTAACCTGAGTATCGGATCGAGAGACGGATCGTAGCGCAGAATAAGTGGTCGTTCGGCGTCCTCTGGCAGAAAAACCTGATCCAGCTTTTCGCGGATATCAGCCGTGGCCTTATCCATATTGGTATCCCAGGTGAATTCAAGAATAACATCCGATTGATCGGCTTTGGAAACTGAACTGATTGAAACAAGATTATCAACGACACCCAGAGCCTGTTCAACCGGGCGGGATATTGTTGTTTCAATTTCTTCGGGTGCGGTACCGATATATTCAGTGCGCACGGTCAGGCTGGGATAAGTCATATCTGGCATCAGGTTCAGTGGTAATTGCTGATAGGAAATATAGCCGAATACGACGACACCGATAACAACCATCAGAATAGCTACCGGCCGGGTGATGGTAAACTGATAAAAACTGCTCTGACTTATTTTGTCTTTGAGTGGGTTATGAATATCCATCTGCAGAATTTCTTTCCTGTGAAGGGTTAACCTATCCTGGGTGATTCATGTTCTCGGTTGCCGGGCAAACCAGGTGCTTTGTACCGCTGAGTGTTCCGGACCGGCCGGAAAAGATCAGACCGTAATCTTCAACCAGCTTTCGCATCCGCCTGAACCGGGCTACAAGTTTCCGCTCAGATTTATTTCACGCTTTGAGACAATTTTTACCGGAGTTTTATCCTTCATGCCGGACTGACCGACAATAATAATGGATTCCCCGGACTGAACCTGGTCCTTCGCTTCGATTTTCTCGCTGTCTTCAAATCCGGCATTAAGGCGGATTTTATAGGCCACACTGTCCCGCACGACATAGATATTTTTGTATTCATTTTCATAAACCACGGCCAGTTTGGGCACCAGCACAACCTGTTCATGGGTGTCAACAACAATACGAACATTCACAAACATCCCGGGCCGCAGGGAGTTGCCCGTATTTCTGACACCGACGGTTACTTTAAAGGTGCCACTGGCCGGATCGACCACCGGGCTGATTCTCTTTATCCAGCCATCATAATCCTTTTCTTTCAGATTATCCGATGAGATAACCGCCTTCTGATTGACCCGCAGACTACCGATATTTTTTTCCGGAACATAGACCACAGCAATAACCTGTGAATTATTAACGACGGAAAAAAGCTTATCAGACTGCTGGATGCGGGCGCCGATTTTTGTAAGACGTTCTCCGATATAACCGCTGATCGGCGATTTGATAAATGTATAATCGAGGTTCAGTTTCGCTTCGCGCCATTGCAGCTCAACGGTTTCCAGACCGAATTTGGCTGTCTCAAATTCCTCGAGGCTGAGCAGTTTGGTTTCATACATGGCCTTTAGCCGGTCGTAATTCTTTTTCTGACGGTCAAACTCAACTTTGGCCCGTTTCTCGGCCAAAACATATTCATCAGCGACCAGGGTCAGAAGCGTATCGCCAGCCTGAACATATTGACCTTCTTCCTTCTTTATTTCTTTGACAATACCCTGAATTTTGCTGTAGACATCGGCCATTACTTCAGTTTCAAGGTTTGAATTAAGCAGGATGTAGTCGGAAATACTGCCCTGGCCAAGCACGGCGATCTCAACCGGGATTCGTTCGATCTTTATTTTAACTGAATCTTTTTTTGCATTCATAGAATCAACGGCGGTTGAATCAGCGCCGTCTTTGTCTTTACCGGAACTGCTGCCACAGCCTGATAAAATAAAGGCCAGGAAGAAAAACAGAAAAATGGAAAGGGCACGGATTAATTTCATAACCACTCCAGCGATATTACATTTATAAAAAAAATACTGAGCACTCTACGACCCGGTATCAGTCTGGTTGCACGTTTTTTAGAGAAAATTAGCGGTTTAAATTAGCCGGGCTGTGAATCCCTGTAAAGCAGATAAAATAAAAAAGGCGGGTATTACCCGCCAAAATCATCGTAAGCAATCATTTCCGGTTCCACGCCGAGATTGTTCAGCATATTCAGTACGGCGCTGATCATCATGGGCGGACCGCACAGATAATATTCAATCTCCTCCGGCTCGGGATGGTTCTTCAGATAATTATCCAGAATAACCTGATGGATAAAGCCTTTGTAACCTTTCCAGTCATCTTCCGGCATGGGATCGGAGAGCCCGACATTATAGGAAAAATTCTTAAAACCAGAATGAATTTCCTGAAATTCATCATCATAAAACATTTCGCGTTTAGAGCGGGCGCCATACCAGAAGCTCACTTTGCGGTCGGAGTTCATGGTTCGGAACAGGTGAAACAGGTGGCTGCGCATCGGGGCCATACCGGCACCACCGCCGATATACATCATTTCCCGCTGCGTATCTTTGATGAAAAACTCGCCGTAAGGTCCGGACACATCAACTTTGTCGCCCGGTTTCAGATTAAAAATGAATGACGAAGCGATGCCCGGAGGAAAATCCGTGCCCGGAGGCGGTGTAGCGATACGGACATTCAGCATGACGATATTGTTTTCACCAGGGTGATTGGCCATTGAGTAAGCCCGGAAGATTTCCTCATCATTGCCGGCCTTCAAATCCCACAGCTTATACTTGTCCCAGTCCGGATGATATTCTTTTTGAATATCAAACTCACTAAAAGACAGGTGATACGGCGGAATATAGATTTGAATATAACCGCCGGCCTGGAAATCCAGGGTCTGTCCCTCCGGCAATTCGAGTACCAGTTCCTTGATAAAAGTGGCCACATTATCATTGGAACGGACCGTGCATTCAAATTTCTGGATATTGAAAATTTCTTCAGGAATTTCAATTTTCATATCCGTTTTGACCTTGACCTGGCAGGCCAGCCGGAGATGCTCCTTAATTTCCGCCCGGGTCAGCTGCGATTCTTCCGTTGGCAGTACATCGCCGCCACCTTCAATAATTTTACAGTGACACATACCGCAGGTACCCTGCCCGCCGCAGGCGGATGGCAGAAAAATTGAATTATTGGCCAGGGTTACCAGCAGATTGCTGCCGGACTCGACTTCCGGACTTTTTTCTTCATCATTATTGATGATAAGCTTTACTTTACCCTTATTGACAAGCTTTGATTCTGCATAGGATAAAAGCGCAACCAAAAGCAAGATGGTTGCAGTAAAAACAGCAGTGCTTAACCCTATGATTTCGATAGTGCCCAATAGACTTCCCCTGTTTTAAAGTTGGATACCTGAAAAAATCATAAATGCCATGGACATTAATCCGGTGATCAGCATGGTAATGCCGAGACCGCGCAGCCCGGGCGGAACATTGGAATAGCGCATTTTGTAGCGGATCGCGGCCATGGCCACAATAGCCAAAAACCAGCCAATCCCGGCGGCGAAACCAAAAACGGTTGATTCGCCCAGAGTATAATCACGTTCGACCATAAACAGCGCTGCCCCGAGAATGGCGCAGTTCACGGCAATCAGCGGCAGAAAAATACCGAGAGCCGTGTATAATTTGGGCGAGAAGCGGTCGATAATCATTTCCACCAATTGAACCATCGCTGCAATCGTGGCAATAAAAGTAATAAAGCCGAGAAAACTGAGATCAGCTGCGGGCAAACCGGCCCAGGCCAGGGCACCCTCTTTCAGCACATAAGTATTGATCAGCCAGTTGACCGGTGTGGTTATGGTCATTACAAATGTAACCGCTACACCAAGCCCCAATGCCGTTTCAACTTTTTTGGAAACAGCCAGAAAAGAACACATGCCGAGAAAAAAGGCCAGCAGGATGTTCTCAACAAATACCGCTTTGACAAACAGACTAAGATAATGTTCTAACATGTTTTACCTCCCGCCTATTCGTGTACGGTTTTTGTGATCGTGCGCTGAATCCAAACCAGAAGACCAAGCAGGATAAAGGCGCCGGGGGCCAGCACCATCAGACCCATGTTTTCATAACCTGCGGCATACCATCCCTCCGGAATTATCCGGAAGCCAAAAAAACTGCCGTTGCCCAGCAGTTCACGGACCATAGCTACAACCATCAGAATCCAACCGTAACCCAGGCCATTGCCCATGCCGTCCAGAAATGAGGGCCAGGGTTTATTCTGCAGGGCGAAGGCTTCAGCCCGGCCCATGATAATACAATTCGTGATGATCAGGCCAACAAATACACTAAGCTGTTTGCTGATATTAAAAAGATAGGCTTTCAAAATCTGGTCCACTAAAATAACCAGGGTGGCAATGACAGCAAGTTCTACGATAATGCGGATTTTTGCCGGGATCATTTTTCTCAAAACTGATATGGCCACATTTGATAGGGCCGTAACGCTGGTTACTGCCAGGGCCATAACCAAAGCCGTGCGCATTTGCACTGTAACAGCCAGGGATGAACAAATGCCCAGCACCTGAAAAGTGATCGGATTGTTTTCAACCAGCGGTTCGGTAAATACCCGGATATTTTTCTTCGAAAACCACTTTTCAGTCTGTTGTTTGGTCACAGCAGATTGGGTTGTGACTTCTGCAGCCATCTATATACTCCCTTCCCCTGATTTCATATTTTTCCGGAAATATGGTTCATACTTCCGCAGATTTTTTAGTAAAAAATTATTTACACCACGTCCGGTCAGCGTTGCCCCGCTGATGCCATCAACATAATGATAGGCTTCTTCCGGGGTCACTTTCTCAGCAACTTTTCCTTTGACAATCTCAATGGAAACCAGCTCACCTTTTTCATTGCGGATTTTCTTTCCGCTAAAATTAGAAGTAAACCAGGCTTTTTCGATTTCCCCGCCCAGCCCCGGCGTTTCGCCATGGCTGTAAAAAGTGATACCAATAACCGTGGTGTAGGCGGTGTCCAGGGCAAGATAACCGTAAATTGTCGACCACAATCCCTTGCCGGAGACCGGAATGACAACTGCATCAGCCTGACCGTCTCTCATTTTGATGTATAAGGGCATTAGCTGCGGTTGTTTTTTCGGGTCGAGATCTTCCGCTTTTAGATCGGTCACAATCTCACCATCCATATTTAAAACCACTTCGCTGATATTTTTTTCATACAGATCAAAAACTTCATCCCGTGAAAATTTTTGACCTGCTTCGGGCCGGATATTTACCGAAGCCAGAATATTGGTCTTTTTATCAAGCTTAATATTATCCGACTGCCGCGGTTTCAGTATAGTTGCCGCACCGGCCAGCAAAATACTGCATATAATGGTGACAATAGCCGCGAAGCGGAAAGTATAGGCATTAGTGTGCACGGCTCAGCCTCCTTTTTATATTTCCCTGAACCACAAAATAATCGATCAGCGGTGAGAAGACATTCATAAACAGAATAGATAACATCATACCTTCCGGGTAAGCAGGATTGACCGTCCGGATCAGAATAGCCAGCACTCCAATCAGAAAACCGTAAATCCATTTGCCTCGCTCGCTCTGGGCTGCAGAAACCGGATCTGTGGCCATAAAGACCGCACCGAAGGCAAATCCACCTAAAACCAGGTGATAATAAGCGGGTAGTGTGAACATACCGGTTGATTCGGGTCCGGCCAAAAGGTTGAAAACGGAGGCCATAACATATCCACCGGCGAAGGTTGAGAATATAATTTTCCAACTGCCGACACCAGTCATGATCAGAATCAGTGCACCGAGCAGAATGGCAATGGTTGAAGTTTCACCAATGCTGCCGGGAATCAGACCGATAAAAGAATTCATCCAGTCAAATCCGCCTGCGGCCATGGCGTCCGTAGCCAGTTTCCCGCTTTCCGTACCAGAGGCAGCTAAAAGCGGTGTGGCACCCGAGTATCCGTCAACTAATTTATCTTTAGCCAGATCAATTGCGGTCCAGACTTTATCACCGGAAATTTTTCCCGGGTAGGCAAAGAAAGCGAATGCTCTGGCTGTAAGGGCGGGATTAAGAATATTCATCCCGGTTCCGCCGAAAACTTCCTTACCGATAACCACCCCAAAACTGATTGAAACAGCCACCTGCCACAGCGGCATAGTCGGTGGAAGGGTCAGCGGGAAAAGAATACCAGTCACCAGGAACCCTTCGTTCACCTCATGTTTACGGATGATGGAAAACAAAACTTCCCAAAAGCCGCCAACGGCATAAGAGACCAGAACAATCGGCATGAAACGAATCAGCCCAAAGACAAACATCTCCGAGCCTGAAGCCGGTTGACCGATTGCTTTATAATGTTGAAAACCAATATTGTAAATACCAAACAGAATCGCCGGCAGCAGAGCGACCACAACCATCATCATAAACCGCTTTAAATCCAGACCGTCCCGGACATGCGGGCCCTGTTTGGTACGATCGTTGGTCCAGAATAAAATCGTTTCAGTGGCCTCATACAGCGGGAAAAAGCGCTGAAGTTTGCCGCCTTTTTCAAATTTAGGTTTCTGCTTTTCCAGAATTTTTAATAATGCCTTCAATTTGACACCTTATGTTAAAGAGTTAACCTTCTTTTTCCAGTAAATCGAGACCTTTGCGAACAATAGCTCCAAAATCCGTTTTGGAAAGGCAGATATAAGAGCAAAGCGCCATTTCTTCCTCATCCACCTCCAGAATACCGAGCTGTTCCATTTCTTTGACATCCTCGGCCAGAATGCTTTTGGCCAGGAAGACCGGCATGATGTCCATGGGTAAAACCTTTTCATAATCACCCGTGGCCACAAACGCCCGGTGACCGCCGTTCATCAGGGTGGAGATTTCATATTCTTTCTTCCGGCCACCGACCCACCGTGATAAAAAAGTTCTGGAAACGGAAGCAGTATTCAACCCCGGACTGAACCAACTCATCAAACTCCGTTCACGTGAGCCTTCCGGTATGACGGAGAGCAGGTGGTTATAAAATCCGGTGTAACCGGCCAGAGATGTTTTTTCTCCGGTCAGCACATTCCCATTAATAATTCGCACCTCATCAGCGGTCAGATTGGATTCATTGATCAAATGCTTAACCGGCGCTCCCATAACGGTTTTATAATATTGCCGGTTATTTACAGCACTGCCAGCCACAGCGATAACCCGGCTGTTGTTCAGATAGCCGGTGCTGAAAAATTTGCCAATCTGGGCTACACCTTCCGGAGAAATATACCAGATCACCTGTCCATGAACCAGCGGCTGAATATGATGAATATGAACACCGACATTACCCGCCGGATGCGGACCGGTAAAGGTATGTTTCTCAATGCCCTGGGCATTCTTAAAGGCCGGGGCCAGGTTTTGCGATGCACCATTGACCGAAAGATGAATTTTCCCCATGGTGAATTTTTTAAGAATACCAAGACCCAACTGGAAAGCTTTTTCATCCCCGGCCAGAAGAAAGTCCGGGTCAGCGGCTAATGGAGCGGTATCCATGGCTGAGATAAAAATATCGCGGGGCGTATCCTGAGGGTTGGCAATTTTACTATACGGGCGTTGACGAAGATAGGGCCATAAGCCTCCGGCCAAAAGCATTTCCTGCAATTCATCACGGCTTTTGGACAAAATTTCATCCCTGCCCAAAGCAGACTGCTGCAGCGGTGTATTGGTCAGATCGTTTTCGATAACAATTTCCATCAGCCGACGCCGGTCACCGCGGTTGATCGCCGTGACCTTACCGCTGACCGGTGCAACAAAAACGATTTTTTCATTTTCCTTGCTGTGAAAAAGCGGGCTGCCGATTTTGACCGCATCGCCTTCACTGACCATCAGCCTGGGTCTGATGCCCCGGAAATCCGTTGGCTTAATGGCCACGGTTGCCGGTGCCGGCAACTCGGTCAGTTTCTTCTCAGGTTTACCAGCGATCTTGATATCGAAACCGCGTTTTAGTTTGAATTCTGCCATCGTTTCTATCCTAAGGGTTAATAATTAGAGTGTCTTACCAAATGATTTCATTCACAATCTCAAAGGTGCCAAATCTAATAAAAATTCCAAAATGCGCAAAAATAAATACTGCATTCCGGGTTTCATTTATCGGGTTGTACCC
>DYOS01000219.1 GCA_020720405.1 Caldithrix sp.
CAATTCCCAATTCCATTCAGATCAATTCTATCCAAACCAGCATCGTTTTATCGGTTTTTATTTAACTAAGAGTTTTATTATTGCATACTTCAGATTAGATTATTGATGATCCATAAAAAAGCGGAGCTCATATGATTCAAAGTCGCCTTGCCCAATTGCGCAAACTTATGAAAAAGCATCACCTTGATGCCTATATCATTCCCAGCACTGATGCCCATCAAAGTGAATATGTACCGGATATCTGGCAGCGCCGCCGATGGATCAGCGGGTTTACAGGTTCTGCCGGAGATGTGGTTGTTCTGCGGGATAAAGCCGGTTTGTGGACGGACTCACGCTATTTTTTACAGGCTGAAGAGCAATTAAGCGACAGCGGGATCGATCTGTTTAAAATCGGCCAGACTGAAACTCCCGGAATTGAAACCTATCTGTGCACAGAATTGAAAAAGGGCAATGTGGTTGGTATTGATCCTTCTGTGTTTGCCGTGGCCGAAGCGGATGATCTGGATGAGGTTCTCTCGGCCCATGAGCTCAAACTTAAATTCGTCGCTGCCAATTTGATTGATGAACTCTGGGATGATCAGCCGGCTTTGCCGGATGCACCCATTTTCCCCTGGCCGGCAGAGTTTTCCGGTGAAAGTGTTGAAAGCAAGCTGGAGCGTATCCGCAACAGAATGAAGGAGGAAAATGCAGACTGGCATATCCTGACTGCTCTGGATACTATTGCCTGGACCTTTAATATCCGCAGCCGCGATGTGGATTATAATCCGGTAGTTATCGCCTATGCGGCTATTGGTAAGAAAAAAGCCCGGCTGTTCGTCCGGATGGAGAAAATGAATGGCGAAACCGAAGCGCATCTGAACGGTCTGGTGGAAGTGGAAGACTATTCCGGTTTTGAAAAATTTGCCGCTAAACTGGCCAAAAAGGAACAGACCGTCTGGCTGGATGAAAAGACCGTTAATGCCCGGGTTGTTACAATACTGGATCAAGGGGCGGATCTTATTTATAAAGAAAGTCCGGTGACTTTGATGAAAGCCTGCAAGAATGCGGTCGAAATTCAGGGCTTCCGCAATTGTCATATCCGCGACGGCCTGGCCATGGTCAAATTTCTGCACTGGCTGGAAAAGACGGTGCCTGAAGGCGGTGTGACCGAGCTGACTGCTGCCGACCAACTGGAAACCTTCCGTGCTGAGGATGAGCTGTTCCGCGGACTAAGCTTTGAAACGATTTCTTCCTATGCCGGACATGGGGCTATTGTCCATTATGCACCTTCACCGGAAACCGATGTCGAACTAAAAAATGAGGGCATCTACCTCATTGATTCCGGCGGACAATACCTCGATGGCACCACCGATATTACCCGCACTGTGGCTTTAGGCAAACCGACAAAAGTGCAAAAAGATCTTTTTACCCGGGTACTGATGGGTTTTATTGATCTGACCCTGGCCCGTTTCCCGGTTGGCACGCAGGGCATTCAGCTGGATACGATTGCCCGTAAATATTTGTGGGATATTGGTACCAATTACGGACATGGCACGGGTCATGGTGTCGGCTCCTTTCTTGGTGTGCATGAGGGTCCGCAGGGTATTTCCTATTACCGGGGCATTGGTGTTCCGCTGCGTGTCGGTATGGTTTGTTCAAATGAACCGGCGATTTATAAAACCGGTGAGTTCGGTATGCGTGTCGAATCGATGATTGTGGTCAAGGAAGATGAAACGGCGCCCAATACCGATTTCAAATTCCTGAATTTTGAGACCTTTACTCTATGCCCGATTGATGTCCGGCTGATTGATGTATCGATGCTGAAATTAAGCCAAATCAGATATCTGAATGAGTATCACAAGCGGGTTCGCGAGGTATTGAGTCCATTTTTAAAAGGCGGGGATTTAAGCTGGCTGAAGCAGGCCACAAAACCATTGAAGAAATAATAAAAAAGCCGTCCTCTGGACGGCTTTTTTATTTTGCTCACCAGATTAATTCACCTGAGTATCGATACCAAGAACTTCTTTCATGGCCTGTTTAATGGAGTCTTTGGGCAGAGCGCCGACCGCCATCTGCGGTTTATCATTCATCGGAATGAAAAGTATGGATGGAATACTGCGGATACCGAAGGCTGCCGCCAGTTCCTGTTCGTGCTCGGTATTGATTTTGTAGATGTGCAGTTTGCCGGCATATTCATTGGCAAGGTCCTCCAGAACCGGGGCAACCATCTTGCACGGCTGACACCAGTCGGCGTAAAAATCGATAATCGCCGGCAGGTCACCCTCATACTTCCAATCCTGATTGGATTCGTAATTGAATACTTTCTTCAGAAATTCATCTTTGGTTAAATGGGTAGTCATTGTTTTATCTCCTGTGGTTTATTTTCAATTTTTAGCTTTCGATGTGCCGCAGAAAAAAAGGATACGAATTTTTTTATGGCTCTGGTTTTAGTGGG
>DYOS01000220.1 GCA_020720405.1 Caldithrix sp.
GGAATTGTAATTTCAATCAAAAAGTGCGATTTTCTGACCTGTCAAACGAATCACTAAAAACATATATCTGCTTTGTACAAAATGAATCTGAAAATTCCAAAACCGATCCGCTTTGAATGTCAGCCCGATTGCGCAGCCTGCTGCCAGCTTGGCGGCGGATTTGTTTATGTTTCAGAGACGGAAATCAAACGCATCGCCGCCTATCTGAAAATGGACGAAGCAGAGTTTATTGAAAATTTTATCCGCCAGGCAGATGAGAAGACGGCCCTGGTCGATGGTGAGAATGAAGCCTGCATCATGCTCGAAAACAATACTTGTCTGATCTACCCGGAACGCCCCGAACAATGCCGCACCTTTCCCTTCTGGCCGGAAAACCTGAAGACTAAACAACGCTGGGAACTGACCTGTCAAATTTGTCCCGGTATCGGTAAAGGCCGGGTCTTTACCGAAGGTGAAATCCGGGCGGTGCTGAATGGGAAACCTGTTAATTCCAAAATCGGAGAGGCCTTATGAAATTTACTGTCATTTTCCTGTTCTCTTTTCTGCTGCTCAACTCCTGCCGCCCACCGCAAGCCAACGATCTGTTCCAGGCTGTATTGTGGATGCAGACTTCACCCGAGTATCAGGCGCAATGCCTGCAAACCTATGATCAGGCGGTAAAACTTTTACCACAGGCCGTGGCCGATACCGGCTGGCTGGCCGCCCTTGAACAACCATCCTGTGACCCGACCCTGCCACCGGCGGTTATTCTGGATGTCGATGAAACGGTTCTGGATAATTCGCCCTACGAGGGTTACCTGATCCGAAACCGGCAGGAATACCAAACTGAATCATGGGAGCGTTGGTGCCAACTGGCCCAGGCTAAACCCATTCCCGGCGCAGTGGAATTTTGCCGCAAAGCAGAACAGAGCGGGATCAAAGTTTTTTATGTCACCAACCGCAAAGCCAATCTGCACGAAGCAACTTTTCAGAATCTGCAGAAGACCGGTTTTCCACTCAGCCTGGGTATGAAATCTATTTTGCCAAAAACCACCTCATCGGATAAAAGTGAGCGGCGCCGGCAGATCGCCGGGGAATACCGCATCATCATGCTGATTGGTGACAACCTGGGCGATATGGCCGGTATTTTTACCGGCAGTGCCATAAGTGTCCGTCAGGAAGCCCTGCAGAAATATGCTTCAAATTTCGGCCGCTGCTGGTTTATATTACCCAATCCGGCTTATGGCGACTGGGACGGTGCCCTGTTCGGCTTTGATTATAAATTAGCGCAGGAAGAACAGCGCCGCTTGAAGGAGACCAGACTCCGCTCCTTCTGATTTGATCACCAAAAAATAACCACCGAGAACGCTGAGCATAGAGCAGAGAAGATGGAATTCGGAATTGAAGAACGCCCGGACTTGTCAGGATCAATGGTCACGGCAATCAAACCGTCCACATCGAGTTCACAAAGCACCAGAAGAAAGTTTATCGGGACTCCCTTTGGGGCTTGGGGTAGAACAGAAAAATGATAAGGCTGATCAGAACCCAAACTGTAAGGTGAAGAGGTGAGAAGCACCAAGAAATTCATTCATTGGCAGGTAGCTGTAATCAAAACGGGCCGTACCGTAGCGGATACCGGCGCCGGCGGTCAACCGGGTCTGACCGGCGCTGAGCTTCAGCCCGCTGCGCAGGGCCAGATATTGAACCGGCTGCCATTCTGCGCCCAGCCCGAATTTGAGATTTTCGGCAGGCAGATAAAGCAGCTCGCCTGAGACCAGAAACGGATGCTGCCAGCGTGGAATTTTTGTATCCCAGGCCAGACCGCCACGGATCAGCAGCGGCAGATTGGTTGATTCTTTCTCCAGCGCGGTCATCAAACCAAGATTCTGAACCGAGAGTGCGGCATCGATGGAGTAGATAAGGTCTTTTTTTAACAGACCAGCATCCATAGCCAGACCCCAGGCCGAACTCAGGTAATATTTTTCATAGAGATATTTCACGGTCAGACCATAATGCCAGTCCGTAAATAGCGAGCGGGCATAACCCAGACCGGCCACAAAATTGATGGCATTGATTTCACCAAGCGGCTCCTCATCCGGAACCGTATTCCTGATCTGATTACCGGGAATATTAGTCACATTGACAAAAATTCCTGCTGAATGATTGCCGGTCAGGAACTGGAAGGCAGCAAAATCGTGGCTGATATCGAGAATGGACGGGGCGTGGCTGAAAAGCAGATTCGCATCTGAGGCCAGGCGCAGCGCCGCCGGATTCCAATACAGGGCTGAAGGCCCGGCAGCCATAGCCGATCCGGCACCGCCCAGTGCGGCCGACCGGGCATCAACTTCATTTTTTAAAAAGGCAAAACCGTTCTTTCCGGCCGCGCCAAAAACGATTGTTGTTGCAAAGAATAAAATCAACAGATATTTCAAAATCATAACC
>DYOS01000069.1 GCA_020720405.1 Caldithrix sp.
TTCTGTCTTCTGTCTTTAATTGATTATGAGTTTAGCCCGCAGGGCGCCGGCCTGCTTGATGGCCTGGAAAATGGCAATGATGTCGCGCGGCTTTAAACCCAATGTATTCAGAGCCAGGGCCAGTTCAGAAACCGTGGCCGATTCTTTAATTACACCGGTTTTGGCTTCCGCTTCAAAGACCTGTGTATCGGTAATCTGGGTGACCACGGTTTGTCCGCCGGTGCTGAAGGCCTGGGGCTGGGAAATAACCGGCCGGGCTTTGGTATGAATGGTCAGGTTGCCGTGGGAAATCAAAATCTCGCCGATGGTCACATTGCCGCCGGCGACGATGGTTCCGGTTCGTTCGTTGATCACCACCCGCGCTTCAATGTCGGCGTTGACCAGCAATGTTTCCACAGCGGCAATAAAACTGACCGCATGAGCCTGGCTTGAAGCAGAATCGGGCAGGCTTAATTCAACCAGGGCGGAACTGACCGGCTGGGCATAAAACAGGGTGTCACCGGACGGACTGAGTGCCTTATTTATTCTTTCCGCTATCCGTTTTGCGGTGCTGAAATCAGGTTCAATCAGAAATAGTTTTACCGGTTCAGCAAGGTTAAAACTCTGGTTGGGCGGATCAATGGTCAGGTAACCGCCATCCGGAACGCGACCGACCAGGGCATGGTTTTTCCGCACCCGTTCACCGCCTTCGGTTTCCACATTAAATCCGCCGATCGACATCGGACCCTGTGCCATGCCAAAGTAATTTCCGGCCGCATCGCGCAGCGGAGTCATCAACAGTACGCCACCTTCCAGGCTGGTGGCATCGCCCAATGAAGAAACGGTTACATCAAATTGTGAACCGCTCCGGCCAAAAGCCGGCATATTGGCGGTGATCATCACCGCGGCCGCATTACGGGTGCGCAGATCATCGCGGGGCACGGTAATGCCAAACCGTTCCAGCATATTGCTGATCGACTGGACGGTAAAAACAGAACCGCGGCTCCCGGTGGTGCGGTCACCGGTCCCGTTCAGGCCAACCACCAGTCCGTAACCGATCAGGGAAGTCTGGTGGCTGGTTTCAATTTTAACAATATCCTTGATGCGCACTTCGGCCCGGGCTAAGCTGAGCAGAACAGCGCTGGTCAAAAGGATTTGGGTAAAAACTTTCATGGTATATTCCTGTTATCGGGCAAAGGTGAAATAACCCAGACCAGCTGCCAGCATCAGTCCGCCGACCAGCAGCGTGGTTGTGCGCGAGAAAAATCCCTGACTGATAAAACGATTGCTGATTCCGCTTTTGCGGTAAGTAATTTTAGCATCGGCTACCTGGTAGGAATAGACCGTATTGGAGGTCAGAATATCGCGCTGGCGGACGAAGCCCTCGAGCTGCATCAGGTTTTCCTCACCATTGACGTTGATTTTGCGTTCACCTTGTATTTTGAACAGACCCGGTGTCACTTGTTCAGTAATGCGCACCGTAATCCGTCCGCTTAGCCGGTCGTTCTGCTGGGTGCCGTCGTTGCCGTCGTATTTGGTGGACAAACCGCTGTTGGCACCGAAGGATGGCAGAGTGGCCGCGACATTTCCGGCGGCGCCGGCATCCATATCAAAACTGGAGGAGGACGAGCGGTTGCTTTTGGATTCCCTGGCCGCATTGGCGTTTTCGACCACAATCACCGAAAGCACATCACCGACATTACGGGCTTTCAGATCCGTGAACAGAGAGATGTTTTCCTGAGCCCGGGAAAAACCGGCCAGGATCAGAAAGAGAGCGGTCAGGATAAGAAATAAACGAAGATGTAAATGGGCCAGCATGGCTGTTCTCCTACTCAATTTCTACCAAACCCGGACCGGTGACCCGGCCGTTCATTTTTCTTCCGGTCGGCGGATATTCGACCAGGATCATTTCACCCTGCCATCCGTCGGACCGGGCCTGTCCGCTAAAGCTGAGCAGCAGTTCTCCGCTTCGTAAACAAATTTCAATCTTGTCACCGCGGCGGATCAGCGGTGGTGCAGCAAAAAAATGCCGTTTCAGAACTTCACCGGCGGCAATGGCGCGCTGTGTTTCCAGACCGTTCAACTCCTCGGCTGTCGATATATAATCTTCCCAGTCCTGGTCGATCTGCTGCTCCTCAAAACGTATTTGTCCGCTCTGAACAGCCTGAAAACGGGCGATGGGTTCAACAGCGACAGCAACCGTTTTGCGGATTGCCACATAAATACTCAGCGTTTCCCGGCGCAGCAGCCGCTCATTATTGTACCATTTCAGCCAGATGGTCTGGTAACCGAGACGGTGTTTGCGCCCGGCTTCCTCAATCTCCGGTTTTCCATTTTCTTGAACGGCAAAAAGCGGAGCCTTGCGGATTTCCAGGACTACCTGCTCCGGCTCAACCCGGCAGACCGTGCTGAAATGATTGCGTATTTCGGTCTGCCACTGTGCTTCCTGCGCCTGCAGGGCAGCAAAACAAAGTAAAAGACCGGCCGGAATAAGCAGCGCTTTCATAATTTTACCTTTTCAGATTGTTAATCAGGGCCAACAGTTCATCGGCTGTCCGCACCGCTTTGGAATTCACCTCGTAGGCGCGCTGGGCAACAATCAGTTCAATCATTTCCTGGGCTATATCAACATTGGATTTTTCCAGGTAGCCCTGAACCAGCAATCCTAAACCATCTTCACCGGGCCGGCCGTATATCGGTTCGCCGGAAGCCTCGGTAACCGTGAACAGGTTACCACCCTGTCCGGCCAGACCGCCGGCATTCATAAAAGAAACCAGCTCAATCTGACCTAATTCTTCGAGGCTTTCTTCACCGGCCAGAAGAATACTAACCGTGCCATCCTGATTGATCGAAACACTGTCTGTATTGCTGGGGATAAGCAGTTCGGGCGCTATTTTTAAACCGGAGTTGGTCACCAGGTAACCTTCGGCATTAACCTTGAGCGATCCGTCGCGGGTGTAAGCGTAGCTGCCGTCAGGCAGAACAACCTGCATAAAACCCTTGCCGTTGATGGCCACATCCAGCGGGTTGCCGGTTTCACTGATATTGCCTTCGGTAAAGGAGCGGTAAGTTGAGATCGGCCGGTTACCCAAACCAACCTGCAGATTACCAGGATTCGACTTCCCTTCCCGGCCGTCCCGGCTGCCGGTCTGCATGTTTTCGTACAGCAGATCCTGAAATTCTATACTGCTTTTTTTGAAGCCGGTGGTATTGACATTGGCCAGGTTGTTGGCGATAACATCGACATTCATCTGCTGGGCAGTCATGCCCAGGGCAGCTGTTTTTAAGGCTCGTAACATAAGTTTACTCCCTAATACTTTCCGACTTCAACGGCAGCCAGGTGAAAGGATTCATCAAAACTACGCACCATCTTCTGCATACTTTCGAAATGTTTTTCCAGCTCAATCAGATTGATCATCTCTTCGGCGGCGTTAACATTGGAACCTTCTAAAAAACCCTGCAAAACGGCCGGTTCCTTAATATCGATCAGGCTGAATTCGTCTTTGGCTACAAACAGGTTGTGGCCGCGTTTGCTCAGCGCTGAACTGTTTTCCACCGTTGAGATACGGAGCTGATCGTATAAAACATCATCAACAAAAATTTCACCGCTGTGGCTGATGGCAACCGCACCCGGCTCCAGATTTTCGCCTAACAGAACCACTTCACCGTTCTGACCGAGAACCGGATAACCATTGGCCGTGCGTAAAACACCATCGCCGTCGGTATGAAAATGACCATCGCGGGTCAGCCCGATGGTATCATCGAGCTGAACGGTAAAAAACCCATCGCCCTGTAGGGCGGCATCAAGCGGGTTGGAAGTCTGAATCTGGTCGCCGTTGCGGTAAGAGGTCACCTGGCGGGGTGATTTATTTGGATCCATTTTTTCATCAAGAAGCTGAAAGAAAACAAAATCCTTTTTAAAACCGGTCGTGTTGACATTGGCCAGGTTGTTGGCAACCACATTATTGCGGTAAACCTGACCGGTCAGACCGGCTTTTAAACTATTCATGCGGATATCCATGACGCCCTCATTTATGTTGCGGTACAGGCGTTTTCGCAAATGATATGCCAACAGGGGTCTTTAGATGAGGGGGAAAGTTTTTTTCCGGCATGCGCCGGACATCTCTTCCGGTTGAGACCGGGCCGGGTCGGGTAACTGTTTTTGTAAAGAGTTTAAATTCAACAGCTTACTGAAATCGGTCGGGGCAATTTTTTTGTACTTTGGCAGGGCTTGGTAAAAAGATTTTTTTTATTTGGACAATGTTGCCGGATTTGAGGAAGCAACAAAAACGGGCCGGCCGGAAAATATAACCGGGCCGGAGGAAAAACTTGCCTCATGGCTCCATTAGTTCAATCAGGTTCATCAGCTCGCTGCGCTCATCGCTTTGGTCCACCGGCAGACGCAGTACAAAAATGTAGGCACCCTTTTCTGTGCGGTAAATTTTCAGATCGCCGCCAAAGGTAGTAATGGTGGCATTGACGACCGAAAGCTCCATCTGCCGGCTGATGAATTCAAAACCCTGAAAACTTTCCGGCAGGAGACGGGTGCCTTCTTCAACCGCGCTTTCCGGCCAGTCAAACTGATCTTCAAACCGGATTTGGAGCCATTTATTGTGCACGTTTTCAACCATGATCACGAGTTTGTGCGTGCTATAGCGGCGGCGGCGGTCGCCGGGAACGGCATTGGAAAAAACCATCCAGATATATTTGATCAGGCTGACAAATACCTGCTGCAGATGGATCGGGTTGGCCAGGATAGCTGGAAGATCAGCGGGGCATTGCAGGGCAAGATCGATGTTGTTATCGCTTAATTCATAGGCGATTTGTCGTTTTGCATCGTCCAGGATTTTACCGATCAGCACTGGTTTTATCGATTCATCCTCGGTCATGTTGGCAAAATTGCGCACGTTCTGGATAACCTGGGTAATAAAATTGAGCAGCTCAAGAGATTCATCTAATTGCTCCTGGACACCCGTTTTCTCCGGCCGATCATCGTTCAAAAGGTTTTTGGCCATCTCAAGATGCAAACGCAGACTGGTCACCGGCTGACTGATGACATGAACCATATTGACGGCCAGTTCGCCCAGTTCTTTGTACTTCTCGCGGGAAAGCGCCAGAAGCTGCTGTTCCTGAATTTCCTGCTCCAGGTTGCGGCGGATGGATATATCTTTGGCGCTGGCGATGAGGTAATCGATTTCGCCGCGGCCATTGCGGATCAGTCCAAAGCTGATAACGACCGGTGTTTTGTATTTGCCCCGCACCATAAGCAGTTCATTTTCGCTGAACGCCCCCTGCTCGACCAGGCTGATAAAATTCTGTTCGTCCAGTGTATGATTGTCCGGGCGCAGAAATTCGCGCAGATTATGGCCGACCAGTTTTTCCATGCTAAGGCGCAGCATTTCCAGGGCGCTTTTATTGGCATATTCAACCTGACCATTTTTATTCAGGATAAAAAGGGCGTCGGATAAATGCTCGAGAATGGTCACCGTGGTGGTATAGTCTTTCAGCCGGCTGGCAGTAATCATATTCATACCTGGAAATCCGTGCCTTTGCCCTTTTTATTTTCAACACTTATGCCCAGCCGGAAAGGATCGACATAACGCACTTTGAGACGGGGCGATGTTTCTTCGACCATAATATAAATTTCATCAAACCGGTTAAAGCGGCGGGTCGAGGTCATAACCAGATTATAACCGGAAATGCGCAGCAGGTAGCGGTTTGTATCAATCTGCAGAACAATACGCGATTTGAATATTTTTCCCTTTTCCAACTGGCGCAGCAGCGCTTCGGGTGAGCTATCCATCACCTCAAACAGCGGCTGGTTTTTAAATCGTTCCGTGTTGTTCATACCGGCCTCACCCTTCGGATTTGTCTTTACCAAAGATCAAACGGACAAAATCGCGCCGGCAGCGCAGACACTCATACATTCTGCTTTGCGGCAGCCAGAGCAGCCAGCCCGGTCGGGGCAGCCGGGCCAATTCTTCACAGGTACAATAGGGACATATTCTTTGACGGGAAAAACGCATATTCAGATCAGTTTGGTTTTGATATCAACCATTGTTTTGCTGATGATTTGCGAGATACGGGCTTCAGTCAGGTTCATAACCCGCCCGATATCGGCCAGGGTCAGCTCTTCATAAAAATACAGAGCCAGAATTACTTTCTGCTTATCGGGCAACTGGTTGATGACCAGTTTCAGGTGGGCCCGCAGGTTGTCCTGCTCCAGCGCTTCTTCGGGATTGAGATTTTCCTCATCCCGTAGCTGGTCGATACGGTAAACAAACTCGCCTTCATCATCGCTGATTTTTGTGTTCAGGGAAACCATATAGGTTAATTGGGAAGTACCGAGTAAAGCATGGTATTCATCCTCGCTCAAACCCATCCGGTTACAGACTTCCTCCGGCGCCGGCTCCATGCCAAGTTCATTGGTCAGCTTTTGAATGGTCTGCTCGAGCTGTTTGATCTGGTCGTATTTATCACGCCCGATCAGACCCTCACGGCGCATGGTATCGACAATTTCACCGTGAATCCGCTTATAGGCGAAGGCTTTAAAGGGTACGCCCGTATCAAGGTTATAGCGGTCGAGGGCTTTGAGCAAACCATAGATGCCCGACTGGTACAGGTCTTCCTGGGCCAGGGTAGTGGAAAATGATAAATTAAACCGTCCGGCTACTTTTTTGATCAGCGCAGCATAGGCTTCAACAATCCGTCCTTTGATCAGCGGGTTACGGGTCAGCAGAAATTCACGGACCAGAAGTTCGCCATCGGGCATGGTTTGGGATGCTATATCCATCAGTTCTGCTTCTTGGGTTCAACATGGGTGGATTCAGTGGATTCAGGTTCCTGCCGGTTGAGCATCATGCCCCAGCGGACGGCATTCAAAGCCAGAATCACCAGGACAATGGTACCGACAAAAACAATGGCGCTGCGGATAAAGCTGGTTAGCAGCGTTATGCCGTTGAGCCGGCTGGTGATAAAAGCAACCACCGCCATCAGGATGGAAAGCCGGTAGACAAATTTCCTCAGGGTTTCCATTGATACGTTGCCTTTTTAGTTGATAATACACGTTCAAACAGGTTTGAAGAACGTAAACCATGTTCGACCGGCGTTTGCAGAATGCGCCGGCTGATATTGCGCAGGGCATTGGTCGATGCCGAGTTGGGATGATTGATGATAAAAGGCGCCCGGGTTTTAACCGAGCGGGCAATTATTTCATCCTGAATCATGGCACCACCGTAAAACAAGCGGCAGTGCAAAAATTTCTGCACCATCAGATTCATTTTCTTAAACAGCACTTCCCCCTCTTCCGCCGAGCGCACCATATTGGCTGTTAGCAGCACCGGTATTTCCGGATTGATGGCCGATACAACCTTGATTACGGCGTAAGCATCGGTAATGGAAGCCGGATCGGGGGTGACCACTAAAACGATCTTGTCGGCTGTGAGTAAAAATGCTATCACATTCTGGGCGATACCGGCCCCGGTATCCAGAATAATCAGATCGTAATCGTGATCAAATTCGCCAAAGGCCAGACTGAGTTTACGCAGGGCCATGTCTTCATTTTCGAGCAGTTCCATGGCCGCCGAGGAGGCCGTCAGAATATCTATTTTCCCCGGCCCGCTGACAATAACATCACGAACCGGCATATTCTGGGAAATGACATCGGAAATGGTAAACGGCGAACGGATACCTAAGATCATATCGATATTGCCGAGATGAATATCGGCATCGATCAGCAAAACTTTCCTGCTCATCTGCTGAAAACTGATGGCCAGGTTTGAGCTGAAAGTGGACTTGCCTACTCCGCCCTTGCCACTGGTTACCGCAATAATTTCGGTTACCTTCTTCTTCGATTTCAGGGTTGTGTTGGATAATCCTTTACTCTGGAGACGTTCAAGCATGAACTTTCCTGTCAGTTTTCAAAAATTTTTTTGTACAAAAATTCGATCTGCCCGGGGACAATATCGATAAAAATGCGTTTGCCTTCGCTGCAGGCGACCACCGGCAGTTTTAGTTCATCGAGAATGGCAAAAACTTTCCCGGGTTGGGAGGTTTCATCAAACTTGGTAAAAATTACCCCGGACGGCTTGAGCAAAAGGTAAAGAGCCGAGGTCAGAAATAGGTCTTTCAGGTCGGTGTTCAGACTCAACACCAGAAAAATATCCGCTGGTTTTAAGATCTGAATATACTCTTCGAGCCGCTTTAAATGGTTTGGGGCAAAGGGGCTTTGACCCGGCGTATCCACAATAATTACTTCCCGGTCGCTGAATTTTTCCAGCACTTTTTCAATATCATCATTCTTCCGCGCTTCGTAGATGGTTGTGCCGTTCATTTTGGAAAATGATTTTAATGCTTCGGACGGACCGTAGGGATCGGTAGAAATAATAACCACATCTTTTTTGCCGTACAGCTCCGGATGAGCGGCCAGCTTCATGGCGGTGGTTGATTTCCCGACTCCGGTGGCGCCTAAGAGCAGGATGATTTTCGGACCGCTGCCGGCTGTATCACTGATCCGGTACGGTTCAAAAATCCTGGCCATTTCGTTACGCACACCCTTTTCTATTTCGGCCGGTTTGACATTTTTAACCGACTGCAGAATCTGGTACACCCGGCGGATAAAAAGATGCGCCACATCGGGGGTCAGACCTTTTTCAAGTAAACCGCTGTAAACCGGGCTGTATTCCTCCGGAAAATCGGCCAGGGCCGGATTGACACTTTGCCGGGTGATCTGCAGAATTTCCTGGCGCAGATTGGTTAATTCGTTAAGAATCTTTTTTTCCTGATCAAATTCAAAGGGCTTTTTGGCCAGGATATCGGTAACCATCCGGCTAAAATCGTTGTCCGGTTTTTTCTCCTTCTCCGCTGCCGCTGCCGGCTCTTTTGGAGTATCACGGAGAGCAGCCGGTGGAACCCATTTGCGAGCCGGTTTTGGGGTCTCATTTACCGAGATGGTGACCTGAACCCGGCGTTTACCGGGTAAACCGGTTTCACCCTGAATTTCACGGGATTCAAGCAGAATGATTTCATCACCATACTGCTCCTTGGCTTCAGACAGAGCTTTGGTTACAGAATCGGAAATGATTTTTTTAACCTGCATGAGGATACCTGATTACTCCGACAGATTTCAGTTCGGTATCGGTGGTCAGTTCAGAGTAGGATAAAACAAAGATATGCGGGAAAACAGACTCAATAAACCGACGCACACTACGGCGAATCTGAGGCGAAACCAGCAAGGCCGGCCGCACACCCATCGACGCCATTTCTTCTATCTTTTCGGCAAGATTTTCAAAGAGTTGATTGACAATTTCCGGAGCAAAGCCCAGATTTTGGGCCGGATTATTATTTTTGGTAACACTCAGGATATGGTCTTCCAGACGTGGTTCGAGCATGGCCACAACCACCATATTCTGCTCGTTGCGCACGACATCGGTGATGGTTTCAGCTAAGGCCGCCCGGACATATTCGGTGAGCAGGTCGGCATCTTTGGAGTAAGCAGCATAATCAGCCAGGGTTTCCAGGATAATGACCAGGTTGCGGATCGGGATGCGTTCACCAAGCAGGTTGCGCAGTACCGTACGCACGGCGCCGAGATTTAACTGATCGGGCACCAGACCTTCGACCAGGGCGGCATGAGTGCTTTTCAGATGATCCAGCATGCGCTGCGTTTCCTGCCGGTCAAGCAGTTTAAAACAATTATTTTTCAAAACTTCCATCAGGTGGGTGGCAATCACGGCCTGCGGTTCAACCACCGTATTTCCGGCCATTTCGGCCTTTTCTTTTTCCCGGATCGAAACCCAGATCGCCGGCAGACCAAAAGTCGGTTCACGCATTTCCAGACCGACCAGCCCCAGGCTGTCATCCGGATTAACGACCATAAAATGATCGAGAACAACCTGGCCGCGGGCTACTTCAATGCCATATATTTTAAAAACATAATCGTTGGCGTTGAGCTGAATATTGTCGCGGATGCGGATGGCCGGTACCAGCACACCCATTTCCAGGGCTATACTTTTGCGGATAGTTGAAATCCGGCTGAGCAGATTGCCGCCCATGCTGGAATCGACCAGCGGAATCAGACCATAGCCCAGTTCAATTTCAAAAGCATCGGGATGTAAAAATTCCTCGATCCGCTCGACCGGTTCCACCTCCTCCACCTCGTTTGACTGGGCCAGGCGCAGTGCTTCCTCTTTCTGCAGCTTAACTACCTGATTGGCCACTGCGGCCATCCCCGCCGCGAGAACCATAAATGGAAGAAACGGCAAACCGGGCATCAGAGCCATCATACCGACCACACCGGCTGAGGCAAAAATAGCTTTGGGCTGACCGATAATCTGCACCGCCATCTGATCGCCCATAGTCGAACTGGACGAAGCACGGGTAATGACAATACCGGCGCCAACCGAAATAATCAGGGCCGGAATCTGGGCCACCAAACCATCGCCGATGGTCAGCAGCATGTACACCGAGGCCGCATCAGAAACCGGCAGACCACGCTGCAGTGTTCCGATCAGCAAACCGCCGATCAGGTTGATTGCTGTAATCAGCAAACCGGCCACAGCATCGCCGCGCACAAATTTGCTGGCGCCATCCATGGCTCCGTAAAAATCGGCTTCCTTGCCAATGTCTTCGCGGCGGGCTTTGGCTTCATGGTCATCAATCAACCCGGCATTCAGATCGGCATCGATGGCCATCTGTTTTCCGGGCATGGCGTCCAGGGTGAAGCGCGCCGAAACTTCGGCAATACGGGTGGCGCCTTTAGTAATAACCACAAAATTGATAATTACCAGAATAAGAAAGATAACCATACCAACGACAAAATTACCCTGCACGACGAAAGAGCCAAAGGCTTCGATAATTTCACCGGCATATCCTTCGCTGAGAATCAGCCGGGTAGAGGCGATGTTCAGGGACAGGCGAAACAGGGTCAGAATCAGCAGTAACCCGGGAAAGACACTGAAATCCATCGGGCGCAGAATAAACAAAGTGACAAAGAGAACGACCAAAGCGCTGGTAATATTCATGGCCAGAAGCAGGTCGATCAGGAAAGAGGGCAGCGGCAGAACCATTACCGCGATGATGACAACCACACCAGCGGTCAGAACCAGATTGCTGTTCTTTGTAATCGGATTCAGATCAGCCATTTATTGCTCCTATGCGCGGCATTTTATTTTTATTTTTCAGGAAGATGCGGCTCAGCACCTCGGCTACAGCCTGATAGTAAGCCATCGGAATCTCACTGCCGACCGGACAGGTGTCGTATAAACCGCGGGCCAGCGGCTTGTTTTCGATGACCGGAATCTGGTTTTCAGCGGCGATCTTTTTTATTCTTTCGGCCAGCTTGCGCATACCTTTGGCCACTACCCGCGGTGCGTCAGAGCTGGATTTTGGATCATATTTCAGGGCTACGGCGTAGGTGGTCGGGTTGGTTACCACAACCGTCGCTTCGGGCACCGCCTTGAGCATCCGGCTGCGGGCCCGGGATAGCTGAAGCGAACGAATTTTACTTTTAACCAGCGGATTACCTTCCTGCTGCTTCATTTCATCTTTGACTTCCTGCTTGGTCATCTTCAATTGTTTCAGGTGATCATATTTTTGCCAGGCAAAATCTGCCACGGCCATAACCAGCAGGGCAATGGTAATCTTGAGGGTCATTTCAAAAAGAATGGAAATAAAAAAACTGGTAATCTCACCGGCCGAATGGGCCGGCAGAGCAATATATTCCGGAATATGTTTGCGGATAACCAGATAAGAAATAAAGGCCAGTATGACAATCTTGATGATACCTTTTAACAATTCAACCAGGGCCTGAGCCGAGAACATCCTTTTCAGTCCGCTCAGCGGATTGATTTTGCTGAACTTGGGCAGCAGTGCTTTTTTGGCAAAAATAAATCCAACCTGGGCATAATTAGCAGCCATGGCAAAAACCAGAACCACCAGAATAATCGGCAGGGTGACTTTGGCAAGTACGGAAAGAACAAGCAGCGCCTGCTGGGGCAGCGATTCGACGGTAATTGAAATGAATGAGATTTCCTGATAAGTAGTCGTCATAAAACCCTTCAGGGCATTAGCCGTGTAACCGGAAAATGCCTTGAAGGCAATCATGACTCCGACCAGTACAGCAACCGAATTAAGCTCCCGGCTCTTGGCAACATTACCCTGTTCAACCGCTTCCTCCAGCTTGCGCGCTGAAGGTTGTTCGGTTTTGTCCTGACCCTGATCTTCGGCCATCAGGCTACTCCTTTCATTATTTCAATGACAAAGCGGTTCATCTCATCGGTGATCACTGCAAACAGGCTCTGAAAAATATCCAGTGAAATAATCAGCACAATCAGACCGGCACCGATCTTCAACGGCATGGCGATAAAGAAAATGTTAAGCTGGGGCATAACCCGGGACATAAAGGCCAAACCGACATCAATAGTCAGCAGGAAAATCAGGATCGGCGCTCCAAAACGCAGACCAAAATCAAAAATGACCCGCCCACCGGTGAGCCAGGACATCCCGGCCGCACTGGTCAGATGAGCCGAGGCCGGTTTGATCAGGAAAAAATTGCGGAAAATTATTTCCAGCAGGTAATGATGGGCATCGCTGACCACAAAAAAAGTCACCAGCAGCAGTATCCAGAAATTACTGATGATCGGAGTCTGTTCTTCGCTGCCCGGATCAAACACATTCATAATCGCCATGCCCATCTGCAAACCGACATAAGCTCCGGCCAGACTGATACCTTCAAATACCAGCCGGGCGCCAAACCCGATCATCAGACCAACCAGTACTTCCCTGGCCATGTCGATAAATAAGGGCAGCATGGAATTGTACTGCACGCTAAAATGCGCTGAAAGCAGCGGAGTTATAATCAGGGTTAGTAGAAAGGAGAAAGCCGTCCGCACCTGAGTATTGAATGTGGCATAACCAAAAACCGGCAGGGCGACCAGCAAGGCCGTCATTCTGGCGAAAACCAGCATATAGAGCGGAACCCGGATCGCTATCTGATCAATAACTTCATACATATTCAGTTCGACATGGTGGTGATATGGTTAAAAATCTCAATGGTAAAAGCCATCATCAGGTCCAGAAACCAGGGCATGAGCAGAAAAATAACCAGGAAAACCAGAATGATTTTCGGGACAAAGGTCAGGGTCATTTCATTGATTTGTGTGGTCGCCTGGAAAATACCAATCATCAGACCAACTACCAGCCCTGTACCCAGAATGGGCAGCAGAATAAGCAGACTGGTGGTCAACGCCTCACGGCTGATGTAAACAACAAAATCTGTAGTCATACACGGAATCCTTTTACCAGTGATTCAACAATCAGGTACCAGCCGTCAACCAGTACAAAAAGCAGCAATTTAAAAGGCATGGCAATCATCACCGGGGGCAGCATCATCATACCCATCGAAAGCAAGACACTGCCCACAACCAGATCGATTAAAAGCATGGGCAGATAGAGCAGGAAACCAATCTGGAACGCTGTTTTCAACTCCGAAATAATAAAAGCCGGGATGATCACGGTCAGTGATAACTCTTCAACCGACTTTGGCCGATCTTCCTGGCTTAGATTGACGAATAGTTTAAGATCCTTTTCCCGGGTCTGATTGAGCATAAATGCCTTGATCGGGCGGGCAGCCTGATCCAATGCTTCCTGCTGGGTGATTTTTTCGCTGAGATAGGGTTGCAGCGCCTTATCATTTATTTCAACCAGCACCGGCTTCATGATAAAAAAGGTAATAAACAAGGCCAGGCTGATCAGAATCTGGTTGGACGGAACCGATTGGGTGGAAAGGCTCTGGCGCAGAAAGTGAAAAACGATAATGATGCGGGTAAAAGAGGTCATCATAATCAGAATGGACGGGGCCAGACTGAGCACAGTCAATAGAAATAATATCTGTAGGGTTGGAACAAAGTCCTGCGGATTCTTGGCTGAATCCAGACCGATGGTAACTTTGGGCAATACATTTTGTGCCGCCGCGGAGTCGAAGCCGATGAAAATCAGGGCGATAATGAGAGTAGCAAAAATTTTCTTTTTGGAAAAGGACATGACAAATCCGTTTTTATTGACAGGCTGACCCTGACAATATCCATGCCATCAGGGCTGGAAAATTGTCTGTCTGAGCAGCATTGCGGTTGGATAGGCGCTGGAATAAGCCAGATCAGAGCGAGCCTGAGAAAAATTATTTAATTCAGTTTGTGACCGAACAGGAGAAAGATTGAATTGGAAGCAGAATAAGGAAATTATTTCCTGCTGCGGAGGAAAGAAGTCACCCATGCAGGGAAAGTAATTTAAGATTGGGAATTGGGAATTGGGAATTGAAGAAACCTTAATACCGTCATCCCGTCTGAACGGGACAAGT
>DYOS01000221.1 GCA_020720405.1 Caldithrix sp.
AATTTGCACCCCTTAAAAAAAGATATGCGTTTTGATAAACTCATCTGAAAATATTCTGAAGAAAAAGCTTGACTTTTCAAATAAAATCAGGTATTTTTCAAGCAAGCAAGCAAGCAAGCAAGCAAGCAAGCAAGCAAGCAAGCAAGCAAGCAAGCCCAGAGGTTTGCCCGGATTCTGTGAGATTGACAAAATTCCTGTCTTACGCCGGCTGTTCTCCGTAGCATAAAGGAGAGCGGTCGGCGTTTTTTGTTTTTTCCCGTTTCCCGCGAGAACAATCAGAGTTCGATTGTTCGATTCAGTCAGAACCGTAATTTTCAGATGATTTCCGGGATTGCCGTCATTGAATCACAAAAATCACACGGGAATAAAAGTTCAGACAACAGCAGATAATAAAAAAAGGAGGAATCCGTATTATGAAAAGAAAAAATCATAAGGTTATGATACTTATGACTATGGTGAGCCTGCTGGCGGCAATGACAGTTTTTGCCCCGCAGGTCATGGCAATGGAACACATCTGGTCCAAGCGTTTCGGCGGAACCCTTGGTGACTTTGGCAACAGTGTAGCGACCGACACGTCCGGGAATGTTCTGGTGACCGGAGCTTTTTACGGCACCGTGGATTTTGGGGGCGGAAATCTGACCAGCGTATTCAGAAACATCTTTCTTGCCAAATATGCCCCCAACGGAAACCATCTCTGGTCCAAGCGTTTCGGAGACGGTGGTGGGGAGGATGGCACCGGTGTAACGACCGACACATCCGGGAATGTTCTGGTGACCGGAAATTTCGACAGCACCGTGGATTTCGGGGGCGGAAATCTTACCAGCGCAGGCGGCAGCAATGACATCTTCCTTGCCAAATTTGATGCCAACGGAAACCATCTCTGGTCCAAATGTTTCGGCGGAACCAATATTGATAACCTCCGCAGTGTAAGCACCGACACCTCCGGGAATATTCTGGTGACCGGATTTTTCTGGGGCACCACGAATTTAGGAGGTGCAAATCTGACCAGCGCAGGGGACTGGGACATCTTTCTTGCCAAATATGATGCCAACGGAAACCATCTCTGGTCCAAGAGGTTCGGCGGAACCGGTGATGACCAAGGCAAAATTGTGACGACCGACACGTCCGGGAATGTTCTGGTGACCGGATATTTTGGTAGCACCGTGGATTTCGGGGGCGGAAATCTGACCAGTGCAGGCGGCAATGACATCTTCCTTGCCAAATATGACGCCAACGGAAACTATCTTTGGTCTAAGTGTTTCGGCGGAATCGGCGATGACCAGGGCAGAAGTGTGACGACCGACACGTCCGGAAATGTTCTGGTGACCGGACCTTTCAGCAACACCGTGGATTTCGGGGGCGGAAATCTTACCAGCGCAGGGAGCTGGGACATCTTTCTTGCCGGATATGCCGCCAACGGAAACTATCTCTGGTCCGAGCGTTTCGGCGGAACCGGTGCGGACCAGAGCAGAATAACGACCGACCCGTCCGGGAATATTCTGCTGACCGGAGCTTTCGCAAACACCGTGGATTTCGGGGGCGGAAATCTGATCAGTGCGGGTGTCGTGGACATCTTCCTGAGCAAACACAGGATTTCCGCTCCCACCGTTACCTCAGTCAGTTCCGCGACTGCAAACGGTTCTTACAACACCGGAGATACGGTTTCTGTTACCGTAACCTTTTCCCAGTCCGTGAATGTAGTCGGCGGTCCTCCGCAGCTCACGCTGGAAACCGGCGCAACGGATGCGGTTGTGAATTATTCATCCGGCACAGGCACTGCCACGCTGACATTTACCTACATGGTAGGCGCAGGTCATACCAGTGCGGATTTGGATTATATTTCAACCGCCGCACTTGCTCTGAACGGCGCAACCGTAAAGAATACAGCAGGCACTTATGACGCTGTTCTGACCCTGCCGGCTCCGGGTGCGGCAAATTCATTGGGCGCAAACAAAGCCATTGTGATTAATACTGCTGCGACTCACACCGTAACATTCGTAGCCGGAGCAAACGGAACGATTACAGGTACGACGCCTCAGACGGTTGCAGGCGGCGGCAGTTGCACAGCAGTAGCGGCAGCGCCGAATGCGGGCTATACATTTGTCAACTGGACAGGAACCGGCGGGTTCTCCTCAACTGCCAATCCTCTGACAGTTACGAATGTAACCGCAGCAATGAACATCACGGCTAATTTTCAGGCTCCTGTAACCGCAGGCGTAACGCTGACCGGCATCGGCAGCATAACCGGCAGCACAGTTCTTGCCACCGGAAATGCAACCGGAGCGGGCATAGGTGAGCGCGGCTTTTACTGGTGGATTCCGCCGACCACCGCAACCCACTTCGGCGGCTCCGAATCCGGTCTCATACCGGAGGGCTACGGCGCGGGCAGTTTCAGCCTGAC
>DYOS01000070.1 GCA_020720405.1 Caldithrix sp.
GTTACCCTGCACGCAGTCCGGGCTAAACTTTTGAGAATTTTTAATTGGAAAATCTGATCAAATGAAAAAGTGGTACCTGTTTTACCTGTTTCTATTATTGCGCTTCGCTCCGGCCCAGGATCCAACCCTGCTCCAGGCTTTCTACTGGGATGTTCCGGCCGGCGGCATCTGGTGGGATTCGCTGGCCACAAAAGCCGGCGATCTCGGGCAGTACGGTCTGGACATGGTCTGGTTTCCCTCACCGTTTAAGGGCAGCGGCGGATCCTATGATATGGGCTATGGCATTTATGATCATTTCGACGCCGGTGAGTTTTACCAGAACGGCACCACCGAAACCCGCTTTGGCAGCCGGACGGAGCTGCAGTCGGCTATTTCCGCCTTCCACACAGCAGGGGTTGAGGTGGTCTGTGATATTGTTATTAACCATACCCTGGGCGGAGATCTGGAGGCCAACTCCGCGCTGCATACTTATGTGCAGTCCGATCAATACCCGGTCTTTCCCTATTCCGGCTATATGTATGTGCTGGCTGCGGCACCGGCTGGCAATTATTATTTCAAAATCCGCGGCACGGCTTACGATTACACGGAAACCGGGCAGGATGACCGGGTCGGTTATTATGCCGTGCGGCCCTGGTTTACCCACAGCAGTGGATTGAATGCCGAGGGACAGCCCCATCATTATGAATGGAATATTGGCGACGGCGACTGCGGACCGTTTGACGCTTTTGAGATTGATCTGCCGGGCCGGATTATGGAAGGCAATATCAGCAGTGTGGGTGATGTGGATGAATTTTATATCGCCCATACCGGCGGCTGGCTGGAGCTAAAAATCTGGTCAACGGACGGCGGCGGGGAACGTGATTTTAAGATTTATGAAATTTACCGCGATGCAGTAAATGTAACTGCTGATATTCTTATTCATTCATATACATCAACCACACCGGCCAGCGGCCGCTTCGCTAAAAACGCCGCTCATTTTCACCCCAATGCAGTACACAATGATATTCTGCCTGACTACCATTATCCCTATTTTGGCAATGATGTCTGCTTTTATTCAGGCGGAGCCGGGGACAGCCTGAAAACATGGGGTGCATGGCTGACTAACACTCTTGGTTTTGACGGTTACCGCTTTGATGTGGCCAAAGGCATTGATCCCTATTTTGTGGCTGAATGGTTGAACCATCCGGCTATGCAGAACCGCTATGCGGTGGGTGAACACTGGAGTGATGCCGGCGCCATTTCGTATTGGGTCAATACGGTCAATAATAATCTGACGGGTGATAAAACCATGACCGGTTTTGATTTTCCCCTGCGTTATGCCCTGAAGGATATGTGTGACAACCCGGCTTATGATGTCCGCAACCTGCACTCCGCCGGATTGTACAACAGCGGTTTGAATGGTGCTTATGTCACCACTTTTGTCAATAACCACGATGTCTGGCGGCCATACAGCAGTTCACATGACCCTATTATTAACGATCTGATTCTGGCTTATGCCTTTATTATGACCAATCCCGGTACGGCGACCCTTTTCTGGCCGGATTATTACGGCGGTACTTTTTATAACTCAGATAGCTCCGAATCGTTTACCATGTCTGGATTAAAACCCCAAATCGACCGCCTGCTGGAAATCCGTCATGCTTTTGTTTCCGGTACCTTTCACAAATTAACCGAAAGCGGCAGTCCGGCCTACAAGCATGGCGATTATCCCTATGGCGGAGATTATAGCGGGGCTGAGAGCAAATTGTATATCAGTCAGCGCGAAGGCGGGGTTGGTGCCGGTTCGCTGGGCGGCTCCATTCTGGTCATCAACACCCACAGCACGGATGCCCTCGGGGCCTGGGTTACCGTGCAAAACACGGTCGGGGCCAGTCTGCTCGAAGATTATACAGGCAACCGCAGCGGGCAGCAGGAGGTTTACGGGGATAACCGGGTCTTTGTCCACGCCGGGCCGCGCAGTTATGCCATTTGGGCCAAGGCCGGGCAGGATATTTCACTGCCGGTTGATCTGCTTTCCTTCGGCCTGGCAGCAGAAGGAAAGTGCGTTGTTTTGCGCTGGAAAACCGCATCCGAAACCAATCACGCCTGGTTTGATGTGGAACGGCGGGATGACCGGAACGGTGTTTTCCATAAACTTAATAATAAACCCATATTTGCCCGCGGTGGATCGGCGGAGCAGGAATATATCTTCACCGATTCGACACTCAACCGCAGTGGTCTTTATTTTTATCGTCTGGCCGATGTTGCGCTGGATGGAAAGCGAACGATACATCCCGAACAGGCCATTAAAGTGAACCTTGATCAAATTCCGGATGAGTCCATTCTGCTCCAGATCTATCCGAATCCATTTAATCCGGCAACAACCTTACGATTTTATCTGCCGGAAGCTGGTCAGCCTGAGCTAAGTATATTTGATATCCGCGGCAGACTGGTTTACAGGTTTGAGCCAGAAAATCTGCAGAAGGGTTTTCATACTTTGTCATGGAATGGTATCAATACCGAAGGGAAGCTTGTATCAGCCGGGGTTTACCTGGTTCGGCTAAAAGCAGGCCAGACACATAAAATTAAAAAAATGATTTTTCTGAAATGATATTTGCCATAAGCAGTGTAAAGTAAATACTTCAAATCCGGGTTTCAGTCAGACCCGGATTAATTTAATAATTCATTAATTGCGGCTACCAGCTCGATGCGTTCGACCGGCTTGGTAAAGGAGCGGTTGGCACCAAACATGGTCGAAATCTGCAGCAATTGTTCGCCATCCATCATGGGTGTACCGCCGGACATGGCGATAATTTTGATATCCTTGTTTTTCTTGCGCAGTTCGCGGATCAGTTGCAGACCTTCTTTTTCCGGCATGATAATATCGGTTATAATCAGGTCAGGTGTTGTTGTTTCGATGGTCGTCAGGGCTTCATTTCCGTTCCCCGCAACTATAGTTTCATGTCCCTCATCCGTCAAGGTCAGACTGAGCATTTCGCGGATCACAGGATCATCATCCACAATCAGTATTTTTGCCATGTTTTTCCCCTTCACAGGTATTGCTTTTATTTACAGAACTTCTCACTGTTGATTAAAGAAGGATTCGGTGCGGCTTGTCACCGGTTCAGAGCATTTATCTTAATTAATGGAGTGGTCGGAGTAAAAAATCCCACCTTTATTTACATTCTCTAAAAGGTCAAAATTTGATGCCAAAAGCAATCGCCTTTTCATATTCGGCGATTCTGTTAAAACCAACCGATTCATAAAAACGGATCGCCCCACTATTGGCAATCCCGACCTGCAGATGAAGGGCTGATACATTTTTTTTCTGCAGGGTGTTAATAAAAGTTTGCATCAGTTTCCGGCCAAGACCATGTCCCTGGGCGATGGGCAGCAGGTCAATATGCAGGTGAGCCGGATAACCGGCCAAATCGGGATTTGGCAAATGTCCTTTATGAATCAGCCTGATCATGTGGGCATCTAAGGATAGATCCTCTTCCGGTGGCAGGGGGAAGCGCTCTCTCAGCACCGGGAACCAGTCTTTTTCGCAATTGGCATAAAAGGCCGCAGAATCTGTTGTGCCGATGATATATCCGCAGGGATTTCCGGCAGCGGTCAGAGTGAAAGAGATGTCCGGTTCAAATACTGGGTACGGTGCTGCATAAAAGTGGCCGAGCAATTCGGGATTGCGGTACAGTTCTGAGGCATCTTTTCCGCTGTCGCCTGTTTTCAGGCAAATCTGGTAATACATCAGCAAATCGCTGCAGTGATAGGGCCGGATTTCAAATTTCATTTATAGACTCATTCTCCTACCGTAAAAATATTTACAACGGACTATTGTCGTTCCGGGCAGGACTTTCGGGTGGTTCAAAATTGCCCTGTGCTTCCATTTTTTTACCGGCATTGCGTTCTACCACCTGTTCAATAGCCTGTTTTTTATCCCGGTTATAAAAGGCATCTGTTGCCCCGGTCTGAATCATAAACAAACTCCCGCCGCCCTGTTTCAGACGCCTGCTAAGCCAGGCAAATCCAGCCATAAGGATCGCGATTGACACAAATACAAATATTAAGGTTACAACAGCATTCATAAAAACCGGATATGCAGCATATTAGTTAATGGTCTTTTTTCGGATCCCATTCCTGCCAGACTTTACCCACTAAAGCCGGACCGGGTTTTAATGTTTTTTTGCCGGGTTCCCAACCCGCCGGGCAAACTTCAGCGCCTTTATGTTTACGGACATGCTGAAAGGCCTTTACCTGGCGAATGGTTTCATCGAGTTTGCGGCCAACCGGAGGGGTCAGTACTTCCATAGCCTGGATAACACCATCCGGATCGATAAGAAATCTGCCGCGTAATTCCACACCCGCATTTTCATCATAAACCCCATAAACCTTACCAACCTGCCCGGCGCCATCCGAGGCCATAGGGAAAGGCACATCATGACCAACCATTTTGTTCAGCTCCTGGTCATTCCATATTTTGTGCACAAACTGGCTGTCCACACTGATTGAGATGACTTCGACACCGAGTTCCTGCAGTTTGTTGTAATTTGCAGCGACCGCTGACACTTCAGTCGCTCAGACAAAGGTGAAATCACCGGGGTAAAAACAAATCATTACCCATTTCCCGGCGAAGTCAGAAAGTTTTACCTGTGTGAAGCCGCCTTTAAAATAGGCAGGTGCATCAAAATCGGGGGCTTTCATGCCCACTCTTGCTGTTACCATTGATTCCTCCTCCGGTTCTCCGGTTAGTACTTTTTTTTCAGCTGGCTGTCCAAGCCTGGCACCGGTTGGTCGGGCACAGCCAGGTTTTTGTTCTTCCATTATCAAAGTCCTTTCCTCATGCCTGCAATATCTGGTTTTTCTAAATATATGGTCTTTGGTTAAGATTTGACACAATAAATATGACCGAATTAAGTATGGATTGAGAATACTTTGAATTACCGAACTCAGGTCAGGTTCGGACAGAAGTAAGGGGTCATCCGGATGGGTGGAAGCAGCTTAGGCTGCTTCCCGTTTTTTAAAAAGCAGGTGCGAACGGATAATGACATAGAAAGCCAGGGCAATCATCAGAATCAATCCGATTTTACCCGTATAATAGAGAAAGCCGGCCATCACCATGGACGAGGAAAAGGCAATCAATGCCGTAATAAACCATCCGCTGATTACAACCAGAACGCCATTGACACGGAAGGGTGCACTTTGGCTGCCCCAGGCACCGTCGGCAAGGGAAGTACCCATGGCGACAATAAAGGTAACATAGGTTGTAGAAAGTGGCAGTTTCAGTGAAGTGCCCAGGGCAATCAAGGTACTGGCCACCATCAGGTTAACCGAGGCCCGCACCAGGTCAAAAGCAGGTTCATCTTTCTCAGCTTCTTTATGATCGTGATGCTTGCCTTTGTATCGTAGTTCTATCCAGTCTTTGATAAAATCCGGCAGAATAAATTTGCCGAATCTAAATATTTTTATACCGATATCGACCAGAAAGTTTGCTGATTTTGAGGCACCGAAACGGGCTTTGCTTTTATGCTGACTGGCCAGTTCGATTTCTGTCCGGGTAACCGTTTGGGCTTTTTTGGATCGCCATAGGGTAATAATCATAATCAGAGCGGCTGTTAAAATAAAAAAGACCGGTACTTCAAACGGATCATTCAATCCGCTCATCAGCAAGTTACTGTTGCTGCCGGCCTGTCCGGCAATCTGGTAGGAAAAAAATCCGGCCAGCGGCACGCCGATAAAATTGACCAGGTCATTCGAAGCAAAGGTCAGGGCCAGGGCAAAAGTTCCTGCCAGGACAACTATCTTTAATGGATCGATGATTTTAAACAGAGAAAAAATGATAAATAAAACCAGGCAGATGGTAAAAAAAGCCAAAAGCACCGGCCAGGTATGGGCATGAATCCAGGTGACAAGGGGCGAAGATAGAAAAATTGAGGCTTTAACACCTTTGATCAGGATGTAGTACAGAATAAAACTGATGGCTAAAGCTGACCAGACCGCGCCGAGAACCGCATAATTTCGTTTTTTCTTGAAAGAAAAAATAAGCCGTGAGACAAATTGGATTACCACACCAAAAACAAAAGCGAATAAAACCGAGAGCAGGATACCCGTAATCATAACCAGGGCCCGGTCGGAATTGATGTAGGTACCCAAAAGGCTCAGATCCGAACCGGATTGCAAAAGCAGTATTGCGCCAACTGCTACAGATGCTCCGAGTAATTCAAAGACCAGTGAGACTGTAGTTGAGGTCGGCAAACCATAAGTGTTAAACATGTCCAGAAGCAGGACATCGGTAAACATTACAGCTAAAAAAATGGTCATAACATTGTCGAAGGAATAGAACTGCGGGTAGAACAATCCCTTGCGGGCGATTTCCAGCATGCCCACGGAAAAGGTGGTACCGATCATGATACCGATACTGGCCACCAGAAAAATGGCCCAGCGCGGTGCGACGTGTGAGCCAACCGCTGAATTGGTAAAGTTGACCGCATCATTGGCGACGCCGACCATGAGGTCTGAAACGGCCAGTGCAATCAGAACGATCAAAGGCAGGTAGTATAAATCCATAAAAACCTTTGGTTAATTAAAATTAGACAGGCAATGGCAGGTGTTTGCCCAAAGAAGGTAATGTTATCATAATTTGATAGGAAGATTCAAGAAAAATTCCGATAATTTCTCCCGAATTGTGTTAGAATTTTGTTAGCGAAACTTTCTTAAGCCATAAATCGGACCTTATTAAATTATAAATGAATTTATTAATCGACTAAATTGTATGAATGTCAGGCAGTACGATATAGCCCCGTCCCGCACCTGCGGGACAGGGGATAATAAGAATCCACTTCCCCCGGGCTTTAGCCCAAATTCATGAATTAATCAGGCGGAAAAGTCAGAGGGCTTTCGCTCTTCTTTTGTATTCTTTGAATTTGCCTTTTGCTCTTAATTTTCTGTTTTATTTGACGAGCAGCATCCGTCCGTTCAAGGCATCAATACCCCCGGCTTTCAGATTATACAGATAAATACCGGAAGCCCAGAATGCGGTCTGCAGTTTCCACGCATTGTAGCCGGTTTGTCCAACGGTTTGTTCCGAGTGGATCAGCCGTCCGGAAAGATCATAAACATTTAATTCAACCAGCCCGGTCTGCGGCAGGTTAAAGCGGATCGTGGTGGTTGAGTTAAAAGGATTCGGGTAATTGCTGTACAGGATAAATTGCTCTGGCTGAACCGGTTCGGGGTCAGCGGCAGCAGAGGGGAACAGTTCAAAATAACCGGTTACTTCCTCCAGCAGACTGCGTTGCAAATTAGTCTCATAAATCGTTTCAAGAGGGAAACCCATATAAAATATTTTACCCGGGATGCTCCCACCCGGGAACAGACCACTGTAAACAACAGCCGCAGTTTTACCATTATCATATTGCAAAGCGATTCCGGCACCGTTTTGCGGTGTGAGTACATCCGGGTAATCTTCATTGTAAATGCCATGTGTACCGTCATCGAAAGGCAGGGTCAGACCGCTGTAGCGAGTTCCGCTTTTGCCCTCTGCGGTATGCGTTCCGGCATCGTCCTCAGCAAAAGCGGCCTTCAGAAAATCATGGATAAAGGCTTTGTCAGCCGTGCTGCCCTTGTAATCCAGATCCCAGGCGATTTCCGAACCGGAGATAAATAATTTTCCGCCCTGACGGAGATAAGCACTAAGCAGACTCTGTTCGGTGCTGCTTAAAGATTCATCGCCGGTGCTCTCATCTCCGGAAATCCAGAATACAGCCGGGTAATCGGCAAGGTGAACCTGCCCGGATATTATGGCCTCGTTGGCCGCCGTATCAAAAGAAAGATTCAGCCCGGCCAGGTTTAAACCGAGATCGGCGGCAAATTGGTGGTAAAATTTCTGCCAGCTACCCGAACCGTAGGCCCGGTCAAAACCATCTACTACGAGACAGCGCACAGCAGAAAGATCAGGGCTGGCTGCGTACAGATCGGAGGTAACGCTTTCGGTCTGACCATTTAGTGCGGAACGGCTGGTGACCCGGAAATGACCGGCCAGACCTTCAAAGGGTGGAATGTGCCAGGTGCGAAGATTCTTATCCAAATCGGAAATACCAGTAAAAATCATATCGTCTTTGTATTTGTACAGGTTCAGACCGGCCACATCCTGTGAGGTGGTCACAGCCCAGTGGATATCGATGCCATCATTCCAGCACACCGAACTTAATTGCGGCTGGGGTATATTGCCCGGTGTACCCTGCATGTTTATATAATAGCGCGGTGTGTAGGAGGTCAGTGCCGAATAGGTGTAATTGCGGTACGAAACCCGCCAGTCGGCGCCTGAAGCCTCGACTACCAGCAGGGAGCCATCGGGATTATGGCTGACAATCAGCCGGACGTGGCCGGGAATATGGGCCGCATCACCCGGTTTGGTCTGATCCCAATTCTCGTAGGGAATGGTAATTTCGTCATCCATCATGCGGGTTGAATAATGGCTGGGCAGATTCCAGCAACGCGATACAAATCCGGAACAATCCACACCGATGGCGCTGGGCGAACCGGAATTTTTGCTGGTGTAACGATCACCGGCGTAAAGTCCGGCATCCAATCCGGCTATGTACTCATCAACAGTGTTGAAACCACCCCATTTATAGGCAATTTTGGTCAGCGGGCCGGGCTGCACCCAGGCTGGTGTTTCCACAATTATGCCATAACTGTCGGTTATTGGTCCGTTGGTTACATTGGCCGGTTTACAGTTCCAGTTAAAATTGACATAAGTATCGGCGGTGGCCAAGGATTGTTCCGGTGTAACCTGGGGCAGGTTGTCGGCTGTCTGCGGAAAGTCTGTTTTTTGTTCCGTCCGCTCTGCGGAATCATCCGTTACCTCAGCTTCCTGGTAAAAGGATTCCGGGTAGCGCAGAATTTCCCCCGAAGCTGAATTGAGATTCCAGGTGTAAATGTGAAAGCCCTGGGCATCGGCCAGAGCGTGATAAACCAATCCAGCTTTACTGATCTGCAAATCCTGGCTTAATGCGGCAAAGCCGGTTACCGGTAAATGCAAGACATTAAGCAAAGTGCCATCACGATCATATTGACGAAGTTCACGGTGAATTTTGAGTGGTCTCTGGCGGACGAATTGTTCTATGCTCAGGTATATCCGTCCGGCATGGTCTTCAGCGATAAAACGAACAGAAGCCAGATCGGATTGTGGAAAATCCAGATCGAACTGGCGGTTGCCAAGGCCAATTCTCCCAAGACGGGGACTAATCCGCTCTGCTGAAATTTCTGCAGTGGCTGTTCTTTGGCTTTTAGGGGAAATGACAATTGGTTTTTGAGCTGACCGGGAGATATTCAGACTATTGTCCGCACCTGGTTTTAATTCCGTCACCGGATCGTCAGTCCGGCCGGTAAAGAATTCATTCCATGTACCGTTCTGGTATTGCCAAACCGAACCGGCCGAGGCTGTAAAAATATCCCGTCCTGATTTTAGTAAAAGCCGGCTGTCGAATGGTGTTTTAATCTGATCCACAAGCTGTCTGCCCCGGTAAAACCTAAGCATTCCGGTCGGTGTATCCAGGATAAGAATAGTGTCGTTGCTGACAAAAAAAGCCTGGGCAGTAAAGCGGCCTTCGGGCAGGGATTGCAGAGTCAGACCCTGCTCTGAATCGGACCAGGGCAGGGAAAGAAAAAGTTCAGCGGTCTGACCGGAAAGGGGTGAATAAAATAAAAGACCGTAAAACAAAGCCGGCCAGATTAGTTTCCTGAGAAGGTGCATGAATTAAATCCTTTACGTTTATTATTTGGCTTTCCTGTTCAGCCGCCAATCAACACCAATATTCACCAAAAGAATTAACCGCGAGAGTACTGAGTCTTTTTTTTGTCCACGAATTACCCGACTGAGCCGGGCACAGCACTAATTAACACGAATCCGGAATGAAGAATAACCAATTTGTTACTGCCTGTATTTTACTCTTCCGGCCATCCAATTTTACATCCTGTTATCCCCCTGATAAAACAGAGGGATAAAACCAAAACCCTCTGCCCGCTCTTTTTTTAATCTTCAATCTTCTGTCTTCCTTCTTAATTTTAGCATTCCTGCCGGCAATCGCTGTCTTCGAACTGCAGGGTGATATGGCCGATGTTGTATTCCTCGTGCAAAATATCATGAATTTTTCGGCTGATCGGCCGGGTTGTGCTGACCAGTTGATCTTCAACCGAAACATGAGCTTCAAAATGAGTCTGCTGGTCATTCAGACACCACAGGTGCACATGGTGTATTCCGGTCACTCCTTCAACAGCACATAACCTGACTGTGATGTCCTCAGCCGAGAGGTGGTGCGGTGAACCCATCATCAGAATATGTGTACTTTCTTTAACGATATCATAACCGCCTTTCAGGACATACAAACCGATCAGGATAGTCAGCACAGGATCCAGCCAGAACCAGTTCCACCAGAATATTGCCAGACCACCGGCCAGAACGGCAATACTTGATACGGCATCACTCAGCAGGTGCAGGTAAGCTGCGCGGATATTCAGACTGTGGCGGTGACCACCATGCAGAAGGCGAATACTGGCCAGGTTTCCGACCAATCCGATCCCGGCGATGATTACCATGTACAACCCGGCCACTGGTGCCGGCTGACGCAACCTTTGCAACGCTTCGCCAAACAGGTAAAACGAAATCAGGATCAGAACGGCGGCATTGAAAAGAGCGGCCAGAATTTCAGCCCGTTTCCAGCCAAAAGTGTAGCGGTTTGACCCGGGTTTGCGGCTTAGCCGCATCGAGAGCCAGGTGATAAAAAGGGCAAAGGCGTCACTCAGATTGTGCAGGGCATCCGAAAGCAGAGCCAGACTGCCTGATAGTAAACCGCCGATCACCTGGGTGGCGGTGATGCCCAGATTCAGGGCAATAACGGCACTGATCCGCCCGAAGGAAGTTTCCTGCGGAATCTCATGATGGTGGTGATGGTCTTTTGTATGTGATTCCGCATCGGGATGCGCATGTTGGGTGTGATCGGACATGGCGGATTAATTCCTTTTAAAAACGAATTGCAAACCCCAGGCTGCAATGAACATCAAAGTTGCCACAAGTACAATCGAAGCGCCAGAGGATACTCCCCAGAAATAGGAAATATACAAACCACTCAAACCGGATAGTGCAGCCAGAATCGCGGCGATAACCATCATTTTCCAGAGCCGGCGGGTCAGCAGAAAGGCGGTGGCCGGCGGTGTGATCAGCATGGCTACCATCAACCCGATGCCAACTGTTTGCAGGGAAACAACAATAACCACGGCAATCATAAGCAACTGTAAAAAATTCAGGAAACGGTCGGGCAGACGCAGCGTTTTGGCCAGAACCGGATCAAAGGCGATAATCCTGAATTCCTTGTAAAACAACATATTCAGAAGCAATACCATTCCGCCAAAGATAAAAATCAGCCAGAGATCGGCGGAGGAGACACCTAAAATATTTCCGAAAAGGAGATGGGTCAGATCGGCTGCATAATTGTGGACTGTAGAAATCAGGGCAATTCCCAGGGCGAACATGCCGGAGAAAACAATACCGATTGCGGTATCCTGTTTAATTTTTGTTTTTTGGGTAATCCAGCCGATGCCCAGCGCGCTGAGAATAGCCGCACCCATGGCCCACCAGAATAAACCGCGCTGACTGCCGCGTCCGGCCAGATAACCGACGGCGATACCGGGTAGAATGGCATGGGCCAGGGCATCACCGAAAAAGGCCATACCGCGCAGAACCACATACGTTCCGGCAACGGAACAGACGATTCCGACCAGCGTGGCGGCCAGCAAACCGCGCTGCATAAAATCGAAGGTCAGGGGCTCAGCGATCCAGTTCATCTTCGGCCTCCGGGTTGGGATCACAGCAGGAATCGGCAAAGGCAATTTTTTCACCCGGTGATTTTTCAATAAGGTGGACATGGCCGGGATAGGCTTTAAGCAGATGAACCGGATCAAGAATTTCCTCCGGTGTTCCAAAGCCGAGCACGCGGTGATTGAGCAGTAGAATTTTTTCAAAATGAGCGGCGGCAATCTGCAAATCATGCAGTGCTACCAGCAGGGTGACCTGTTTACGGCGCAGCACCCGGAAAATTTCAAACAAATCATTTTGCGAATCACGGTCCAACCCGTTCAATGGTTCATCCATCAGGACAATTTCGGCCTCCTGGGCCAAAGCCCGGGCAATAAAAACGCGCTGTTGCTGCCCGCCGGATAATTCACTGATCTGTTGATGGGCCAGGGTTGACAGCCCAACGGTTTCCAGGGCCTGATGGACGATCTCCCGGTCTGTTTCTCCCGGCTGGCGGAACAGACCGATGCGCGACGCCCGGCCCATCATAACCACATCGAAAACATTGGCCGGGAAATGCCAGTCAACCTGATTGTACTGCGGTACATAACCAATACAGCCGTGCTTTCCGGGCTGGCTGCCAAAGATCAGTACTTCGCCTTGAGCCGGTTTCAGAATACCGGAGATTACTTTGAACAGGGTGCTTTTACCGGCGCCGTTCGGACCAATCACAGCAACCTGTTGACCGCTTTCGATGGTCAGGTTCACCTCGGTTAAGGCAGGTTTGCCATTAAACTGAAGGCTTACGTTTTCCAGCCGCAGCGGTGGCGCATATGGGTTATGAACAGCGCGGCCGGATGTAAACAGAGTTCTTCGAGTTAACATTTTTACTCCTGCAAAGCGGTGCAAATCCGGCTGACATTATAACGGATAAAATCCGGGTAGGTAGCAGCATCCACGGCCAGACTGCCCATCAGCAAAGGTACAAGGCGTAAACCGCTGTCGGTAGAAAATTGCCGGGCCAGAGCTTTATTTTGCAGGCGGTCTACAAAAACCGCCGGGACCTTTAACTGGCTGGCCTGATCCTGCAGGCGGGCCAGATCGCGTGCTGTCGGCTCGGCCAGGTCACTGAAAGACGGGATGAGCGCACCAACCTGACTAAAACCGTAGCGGTCGGCAAAATAACCGAGGGACCTATGATCGGTTAACAATATCCGCCGTTGGACGGGTATCTGCCCAACCTGCTCCCGAATCCATTGGTCAAGTGCGGTCAGGGTGTCGGCAAAAATTCTGGCATTCTGCTGAAAAATAAGGCTGTCTTCCGGATAGGCAGCACTCAGGCGGCGGGTCATCACCGGCAGCCATTCCTTAACCAGATTGGGATCGGTCCAGATGTGGGGATCGATCCGGCTGTGGTCATGACTGGACTGACCATGAAGGTCGGGGTGAGTTCTAAAATCCAGACCAGTTGAAAGATCGACCAGGTGGGTGGAATCAACCTGACTGACAGCAGCTTTGATCAGCCTCGTTTCCAGTCCGGCGCCGTTCAGGAAAATCAAACCGGCCTGGTGCAGAAGGATAATCTGGTGCGGTGTCGGTTCAAACTGATGAACACTGGCCCCCGGCGGAATCAGTTCAGTCACAGTGTGGGATGGACCGGCAACCTGGCGCACGACATCGGCCACAATAGAAGTGCTGGCTAAAAGCTCTGCACTGCGGCGTGGTTCCTGGCGGCAGGAGAGCAACAGGCTCAGCATTAAAAGTCCGTACAAATATATTTTCTTTTTCATTGGTTCCTTCACCTTTTGTTTCTATTCAGAATATTGAAGGTTTGATTCTTTAAGTCTGAACAAGTTGCATAATTTTTTTATATGCTCCATGTCCTTCCACCAGGATTGAGGACGGGAGTAGGTGAAAAATCCTGATCCGGTTCACTGACAGCGGGTGGAAAAAGATAACGAATCCGCTTTCGGTGGTAAAGTCGATTTCCCCAGCCGGGAAATGGTTTTTCTGAGGCAGGAAGTAAGAAGAAGCCAGTTCCAGACCTGATTTTTCCGGATGATTGGGTGTTCCCGGTGGCTAAAAAGATTTTTGACAGGATACTTTGTCCCGCTCGGGCG
>DYOS01000222.1 GCA_020720405.1 Caldithrix sp.
GATCCCGCCCGGGCGGGAGAGGAGAAATCTTAAAAAAGAAAAAGTAGCCACCGATGGACACCGATACCCACCGAAAGGAATTTGGAATTGGGAATTGAAGAACCAACTATGCTCGTCATCCCGCCGGAGCGGGACAAGTCTTCGAACGATCCCGCCCGGGCGGGATCAGCATGACAGCAATAATTTATGGTTTCACTGCTTTCTTCTCGCCGTTCTCTCTGGTCACTTAGTGTTAGAAATTTGTCCGCAGATGACACAGATTTACACAGATCAAAACCAGTGAAGGCGGAGCAAAGATGGATATTAACTTTATCGTATCACCGAAACTATTCCAGACTCAGGGTTATTTCTATCGCAGATAGATAATCCGCTGCAACCCTTGCTGAGGTGACCGGCCCTGAGCATTTAACCGGAAAATGTAAATACCGGAGGCCAGATTGCCCGGTTTCCAGGTGTATTTGTGAAAGCCAGCCGGAAGACGACCCGGGCTGTACTTAATCAATCGTTTACCGGTAATGTCAAAAATCTCAATCACGACCAATGCAGCTTCCGTCAGGCCGTATTCAATCACCGTCTGATCATTAAATGGATTCGGATAATTCTGACGCAGTACAAATTTCTCAGGAATGCCATCGCCATCCTGATCATACCGGTTTTCCGGGAAGCGGATGTCGAGATGAATCCGGGCAGTATCGGACAGACCGCCGGGGTCGGAAGCAACAATTTCAATATCACCTGCACCGCGGTAAAGCGGGGCGCGCAGGGTAAGATTTCCGCCTCGGAGGCGGATAAGAACACTATCGCTGAAAGTGTTGCAGTAAAAGCGGATCGCCGCTGGATCATGATCAATATCGGAGGTGAACTGAATCAGGTTCAGGGTCAGGGAATCGTTATTGATCAGTTCAAAATTACCGTTTAGAGTCAGCACCGGGGCATCGTTAATTGGGGTAACTGCAATCGGGAAACGGGTTGACGCTTCGGCCTGCTCCGGATCGGAAACAACGACGGTCAGTGTGTCCCGCCCAAACCAGTCTGCAGCGGCGCTGAGAATAAAGGAGGTATCGCTGTCAACCTGAACTCTGATCCGACCGGGCTGGATGGTAAATTTCAACTGCTCCGGTGAATGGTCAATATCACTCGAAAAACCGGTCAGGAAAGAACGTCGCAGAGTGAATGGATGATCTTCATTAAAGGTCAGTTCCGGCAGTGACTGGATTTGCGGGGGATCATTCAGCGGCGAGATGATGACCAGCAGGGTATCACGGCCGGAAGCCAGCAGATTATCGGTAACCGTGATTTCCAGAGCAAAACTGCCGTTGAAATCCGGTGCGGCCTGCAGTGAAATTCTTTTCTCCTGCTGCAAAATCTGGCAGGAAAGAGCGGTCTGACCTGATTCCAGCCAGCGGCTGCTGATCATCAGCTCAGCAATAATATTATCGGGATCGGCCAGGTATGGCGTTAAATCCAGTTCTTTATGACCTTCCTCAGCGATGGTTATGGATTCAACAAGGCTGATCCGCGGTGCATCATTCACATTCCCGACAAACAGACTACAGGTCAAGGTATCGGCGGCCTGCAAATCATCGTTTACCCGCAGGCTGAGGTTAAACGACTTGCCGCCCTGATCATCACCGGGAAATCCGGTCAGCCGGCCGGAAGAGCTCAGGCTTAGCCAGTCAGGGATTTCAAGAGCACTGAAAACAAGACTATCGCTGTCTTCATCTTCAGCACTAAGCTGGAAATTAAGGGGTTGATCTTCAGTTGCTGTCAGTTGATTGGTACTGAGAAAATAAGGAGCATCATTGCTGAAATTGACCGGCAAACTGAAATCAATACTGTCGGCGGCACCCGCAGGATCGGAAGCCAGTACCACAACCTCGGCTGTTTGACCGGCATCAGCCTGGACGGGTAAGCCATACAGAATGCCCGCCGGACTAAGATTCAGCCAGTCCGGTAACTTCAAGGCGGAAAATGACAAAGAATCGCCATCCACATCCCCGGCCTGCAGTTCAAAATAATAGGCCATGTCTTCCGTGGCAGCGGGCAGAGCTCCGGTGATAAACTGCGGGGCATCGTTGGTATTGATAACCTGCAGGGTGGTTTGCAAAGTATCGGCGGCGGCGGCCGGATCAACGACCCGGAAGCGGACGGTCTGCCCGGTTGTGACATCTTCATTTTGCGGTGTACCGCTGAGCAGACCGTCTGCGGAAATATTCAGCCAGTCCGGTTTTTGCAGAGCGGAGAACGTAAGCGTGTCGCTGTCCTCATCGCCGGCGGTCAGTTGAAAACTAAAGAGTGCATCCTCGGTGGCGGCCGTGA
>DYOS01000071.1 GCA_020720405.1 Caldithrix sp.
AGCAAAAGTTTAGTTTTTCAACTCTGTTACTGCCTTTATTTTACTCTTGTGTGCACCGTACTTTACCCCATTTATCCCCCTGATAAAACAGGGGGATAGATCAAATCCTTCTCTGTATCATCAGGAAAGGTGGCTTCACGACGCAGTCGGGAAGACGGATGAGTAATTTTCTTCTTTCATCACTTCGACTCTTCGACCAGCTCAGGACAACGCTTCACTCAGTACAGGCATTAAGTGTAGCTTTTTACCCTTCTGTTTTACTTCTATTTCTCCAGAAAACTAAATGAGGAAGAAATCCGCACAAAATGATGTTTAGAATAAAATATCTTCGCTAATGGCAAAAACCGGGATAAAATTTGTGGCGATATAATTCTAATATTAATCTTTTCCAAAATCTGACCGAACCAACGACAGATTACAAGGATAAAAAGTGAACCACGCTCCTAATAAACCGACGTCTCGTTTAGTTCTGATCTTATCATTTTTTGGCGGCAGCCTCGTATCAAGCTTTTTTTCCATATTTCAAAGAATCCTGCTTGGTGCTGATCCTTTTGCACTTCGCGGATTTATCGTACCCTTCATTTTTGGCGGAATAAGCGGGTTTTTGATCGGCTTGTGGTATAACCGGTTTAAAACAGCTTTGAACACGTTGCAGGAAAAACATGATCAGCTCGTGCAGGAACAGGCAGAAAAGCGTCAGTTACAGGAAGAACTCTACCAGTCGCAGAAAATGGACGCCATCGGTCAACTGGCCGGAGGTATTGCCCATGATTTTAATAACCTGATGATGATTATAAACGGTTCCTGCGAACTGGCCTTAAGCCGGCTGACAGCAGATGAACAAAACCGCAGCCGGATTCCAATAATTTGGGAAGCTGGAAAAAGGGCCACAAACCTGACGCAGCAATTGCTGGCTTTCAGCCGCCGTCAGGTCATCCAGCCTAAATTGATCAAACCCGGCCAGGCAATTGGTAGTTTTCTTGAGTTGCTAAAAAGGATGGTGGGTGAAAATATAAAACTGGAACTGATTGACCAGGCCGGTGATCTGAATATCCGGATTGATCCTGGCCAGATGGAGCAAATTGTCATTAATCTGGTTGTCAACGCCAAAGATGCCATGCCCAACGGCGGGATTATTACCATCAGTTTAACACCTGCTGATCCGATATTGTCGTCGGACAAATCGGTCAGTCCGGAGGGTAAAGATAGCCATATTTTAATCTCAGTAAGGGATACCGGCTGCGGGATGAGCCCGGAGATTCAGGAGCATATCTTCGAACCATTCTTCACTACAAAACCCAGGGATAAGGGCACCGGTCTCGGTTTATCAACCGTGTATGGTATTGTCAGACAGAACGAAGGCACTATTTTTTTAAGCAGTGAACCGGGGCTGGGCACAACTTTTTATTTAAAATTTCCGGCCGACAGGGAAAGTCTGCCTGAACCGGAGCCAGCACCTTTAACCCAAAATACAAATCCGGTTAACGCAAATATTCTGTTGATGGATGATAATAAACCGGTTCGGGAGATTGTGTCAGAGATTCTGAGACAGGCCGGCTACAGGGTTATGGAGCCCTTAACTCTGGAAAACGCTTTGCGCATGTGTGCAGATAATTCTGTGAATATTGATCTCCTGATTACAGATGTGGTTATGCCTGAAGTTTCAGGAAAGGAATTTTCGGAGGCTTGCCGGAAAATCAAGACCAATCTCCCTACCCTGTTCATCTCCGGTTATCCGGAAAATCTCCTTAACGGAGACGATACTCTTAATGACCAGGTGTTTTTTCTTCAGAAACCATTCAGCGAACAGGAATTGTTAAATCGTGTAACAGCTATCCTGTCGGAAAACCTGCCATCATCCCGGATATCCGGATAGCTGTTTCTTACCTTAATGATAAATATTTGTAAATACTCAAGACTAAGTCTCTCTGAGCCGATTTAGTATTAAATTTTAATCAGGCCCCGGAATGACAGACAACCTTCTCCTTCAGCAAATACTTAAACAGGTCAATCAGTCCGATCTCGTTTCCGTACACCGAACCATCGCTGAAATTATCAGGATCATCAATGATCCTTCTTCAACTGCAAAAAATCTTCAGCATATTATTGAGCATGATCCACCCCTGATGGGTAAAATTCTGAGGATTGCCAATTCGGTTTTTTACTCACCACGCAAACCGATCACCGATATTCAAAAGGCTGTAATCTGGTTGGGCTATGATAAATTAAAGCAGCTGGCCCTGACCCAAAAAGCCGGTGAAATGTTTTTCAAAACCACAATCGGCCTTAACTTTTCAAATCTCGAATTATGGCGGCACAGTATTGCTGTGGCCCAGGCTCTGGAACTGATTTACAAGGAACTGCTGGGTGTAAAAAACGATATGGCCTATACAACCGGGTTGCTGCACCAGATCGGACTGATCGCCCTGCAACAGGCGGCTCCTGATAAATTTGAGACCATTCTTGAAACTGCCACTCAGGCTGAGGTGAATTTATATCAGACCGAACGGCACTTTCTGAAATTTGACCACGGTGAACTGGGTATGCATCTGATGCAGGCCTGGCATATCCCGGATGAAATTGCCATTGCCGTTGGTTACCACCATTTTCCATTGTCCTCACCCAAACTGTATCAGGATCAGGTGCAATTGCTGTATATGGCCGATTATGTGGTTCAGCGCCTGGAAACCGGATACTGTGATGCACCTTTCCCGGATGAGATTATTTTCGAAAAGTGCCGCAATCGTCACCGGCTGGCCTATTATGATCTGGAAGCCATTGCCAGCCGGGTGAAAGAGGAAATTGATTCAATGAAAGATCAGGGACTGGTCTGACCGGCAGACACCCTGAGCCTGGTGATTATTCTCATTCCATGTTATTGCTCTTCATTAGTTAAGCACTGTTTCCCACCTAAACCGGATCATTGGCAATATCTAAAAGCCAACAGAACTCTCTTTAAATCTTGCACGCTAACTATGCAGGTTCTAACTTGTATTCTTGCCCGATACCAAAGGAGAAATAATGCGAAAATTTAATTTACTGCTGGTGCTGATTCTGGCTGTTCATTTGAATGGACAGGATCGGATGCTGACCATGGATGAGGCCATAACCGGTAGCACCACAACATTGCGCACCAAAAATCTGACCCAGTTACAATGGATTGCCGATACAGATTCGTTCAGTTATATAGATTCACTCGACGGCCGGTTTGGTCTGATTATACATGAAGCTGGTTCCGCTGATAAAAAATTAGTACTGAGTCTCGATTCGCTGAACACGCTGTTTAAAAAATCGGGGATAGAAACAGGATCACACTGGCCGGTTTTCAACTGGATCAATCAAAATACCTTCCGTTTCAACAGCGGACAGAAATACTATAATCTTACTCTCGACGGCACCCTGCCTCAGCTTGCAGCCGAGATTCCCGAAACAGCTGCCGGTATTGATTTTTGTGACGATCAAAGCAGAGCTGCTTACACTATTGATCATAACCTGCACATTGCTTTCAGCCCGGAGATGCACGTCGCAGTTTCTTCCGATGGGATGGACGGACTGGTTTATGGACAAAGCGTACACCGGAATGAGTTTGGTATTTTCAAGGGCACCTTCTGGTCGCCAAAAAGCAATTTCCTGGCTTTTTACCGCAAAGACGAGCGCATGGTCAGCGGCTATCCGCTGGTCGATATCAGTCAACGACCAGCCACGACAAAGATGATCCGCTATCCGATGGCCGGCATGACCAGTGAACAGGTTCAGGTTGGTGTGTACAATCTGGCCAGCGGTTCGGTTACTTATCTGCAGACTGGTCAGCCCGGTGATCAGTACCTGACCAATATCACCTGGAGTCCGGATGAGAAGGAAATTTATGTCGCCCTGCTCAACCGCGACCAAAACCATCTGCGGCTGGTCAGTTACGATCCGCAAACCGGACAGCCCCTGCGCACCCTTTTCGAAGAACACGATACAAAATATGTCGAACCGGATCACGGACCAATATTTTTACCCGCCACCCCTGACCGTTTTCTGTGGTTTTCAAAACGGGCCGGGTTCGACCAGTTGTACCTGTATGACCGGAGCGGACGGCTTTTAAAATCTTTCAATTCTCTGCCGCAGGATATCAGCGGCCTGGTGCAAATTGATGCCCAGGGCAAAAATGTTTTATTGACCATGGCCAGCGTTGACGGTTTGGAAATCCACGGCTGGCTGCTTGATCTGAACAGCGGGAAATTTAACCGTCTGACCGAACAGGCCGGTGTTCACAACCTGCGTGCTTCAAAAAATCTGAACTGGTTTATTGATGAATACTCGGACATCCGCACACCGCGGATCATCCTGCTAAAGGACAAAAAAGGACGGACAACAGATGAGCTGCTTCGGGCGCCGGATCCGCTGCGCGGTTATGCTATCGGCAAACTGGAATTATTGAAAATTACCGGTCCGGAAGGGATTACCCACAATGCCCGCCTGTTTTACCCAAAGGATTTTGATCCTGCAAAAAAATACCCGGTTATTGTTTATGTGTACGGCGGACCGCATGGCCAAATGGTGCAAAACCGCTGGACAGGCGGCTGGTCGTGGTGGTTCTGGCTGATGGCCCAAAGAGGGTACCTTGTCTTTACAATGGATAACCGCGGCACCAATAACCGGGGTATTAAATATGAACAGGCTATTTTCCGGCAACTGGGCAGTGCAGAAATTGAGGATCAGCAGGCCGGAGTGGATTACCTGAAAAGCCTGGCCTTTGTCGATTCGTCGCGCATCGGTGTTCACGGCTGGAGTTACGGAGGATTTATGACCATCTCACTGATGAGTCGTAAACCTGGTTTGTTTAAAGCCGGGGTGGCCGGCGGACCTGTTACCGACTGGCAATATTATGAGGTGATGTACGGCGAGCGTTATATGGATACACCGATGGCTAATCCGGATGGTTATGAAACGGCCAATGTTTTGAATTATGTAAAGCAGCTCAGAGGCAAGCTTCTTCTGATCCATGATAATATGGATAATACCGTCGTCTGGCAGCATAGCCTGAACTACCTGGAAAAAGCCATGAAATCGGGTGTACAAGTGGATTATGCGGTTTATCCGGGACATGAGCACAACGTGCGGGGTAAAGACCGTATCCATTTGTATCAGAAAATTACGGACTACTTTGAACTTCATCTGAAATAGGAAGAAAGATGAAGGATATAAAGATTAAAGATTAAAGATAAGAGATGAAGGCCTGCACTGAACAAGCGTTGCCCTGAGCAGGTCGCAGAGATGAAAAATAAAAGAAAGAACAGAACGCGTTGGAAACAAGAGGCTGAAAAAACAAACCAGATCGAAGTAAAACCCGTCATTCCGAACGCCGGAGGAATCCTGAATTAAATGTACACGACAAGATTTCTCTTCCGCAGGGGCGGAATCGAAAACTTGTCCCGCTCCGGCGGGATGACGAAGCGGAAGTTCGTCATTTTCGAATTCGTGTTAATTCGTGCTGTGCCCGGCTCTGTCGGGTAATTCATGGACAAAGAATTTTGAGTTTTTCAATTCCCAATTCCTATCGGTGAGTTCAGTAACCAAAATTTCCAAATTCCAAAATCATCTGCCCGTTTAAATTTTAATACCTTTTGTCTCTTTGATCAGGCTCAGCCTTTTACTAAATTCCAGGCTCGGAATTATCCAACCCGCCGGGAAAAAAGGTAATTATGCAAAAAGAAAGATTTCTGACCGGTATTCAAACCACTGGCACACCGCACCTCGGCAACTACGTCGGCGCCATCCGGCCGGCGATTGAAGCCAGCACCCGGCAAGACCGCATCGCCTTTTATTTTCTGGCCGACCTGCATTCACTGATCAAAACCGGTGAACCCGAAAAGCTGCGCCAGTCCACTATGGAAGTAGCCGCAACCTGGCTGGCCCTTGGTCTCGATACCGACAAAAACTATTTCTACCGCCAGTCCGATATCCCCGAAATTCCTGAGCTGACCTGGATTTTAAACTGTTTTACAGCCAAAGGACTGATGAATCGGGCCCATTCCTACAAGGACTCGGTTCAAAAGAATGCCGAAGCCGGAACCGCCGACCCCGATCAGGGCATCAGTATGGGTCTGTTCAGTTATCCGGTGCTCATGGCCGCTGATATACTGATGTTCAAAGCGCGCAAGGTGCCGGTTGGCCGCGACCAGATTCAACACCTGGAAATGACCCGTGATATCGCTACCCGCTTTAATCATTACTATGGCGATTTTTTTGAGTTGCCCGAACCGGTTATTGAGGAACGGGCTGCTGTCCTGTCCGGGCTGGATGGCCGCAAAATGAGCAAAAGTTATAATAACATCATACCCATCTTCGCCCCGGAAAAGGAATTGCGCAAACTGATCAATAAAATTCAGACCAATTCCCAACTGCCCGGCGAACCAAAAGACCCGGCAACTTCACCCCTGTTCCAGATTTACAAAGCTTTCGCCAGCGATACGGAAACCGCAGAAATTGAAAAACGCTATGCGGAAGGCATCGCCTGGGGCGAGATGAAGGCTGTTCTTTTTGAATTTATCAACCAGCAGATCAGCGAAGCCCGCAACCATTATTGGGAATTGCTGCGCCAACCCGGATTTATTGAAGCCGAACTGCGCAAAGGCGCCGAAAAAGCCCGCAGCATCAGTGTGCCCTTTTTAAAAGAGATCAAATCCGCCGTCGGCTTTGGTCCGCTCGGAGGTTGAGCCCGGTGCGCTACCGCGTCAAACTTGACGTATTTGAAGGCCCTTTCGATTTACTCCTCTTTTTGATCCGCAAAGACGAAGTTGATATTTACAATATCCCGATTGCCCGGATTACGGAACAGTTTTTAGCCTATATCGAAGCGCTGCAATTATTGGATCTCGATGTGGCCGGCGATTTTATCGAAATGGTAGCCACACTGATGAGTATCAAAGCCCGGATGCTGCTGCCTGTTCCGGAAAGCGAAGAGGGTGAAGAAATTGAAGACCCGCGCAGCGAGCTGGTCGAACGGCTGATTGAATACAAACGCTTCAAGGAAGCTGCCGAAGACCTGAGCGAACTGGAGGAAAACCGGAGCCGCCTGTTCGGCCGGGTGGATTTCTCGTTCATCGATAAAAACCCCGAACCGAGCGATGAAGAGTTTCTTGAACAGGTTACTTTTTTCGATCTGATTCTGGCCTTCCGCAGGGCCATGCAGAACATGCCCAGGGATATCACCCGGGTTATCGAAAAAATTGAAGTCACCGTTGAACAACAGTCCGAATTGATTCTGAACCGGCTAAACGAAAAACAGCAATTCAATTTCCAGGATTTTTTCCGGGAATTTAACAAGAAAATTATTATCATCGTCACCTTCCTGGCCCTGCTCGAGTTGATCCGGCTGGGAAAGGTTGTGGTTAACCAATCCGTAAATTTTGATGATATCCGTATCCAACGAAGGGAAAAGCCGGATGAGCCCGCTTGATTTAACCGCCCGGATTGAAGCGCTTATATTTGCCAGCGATGCCCCGCTAAGCTTGAAAAAAATCCGGGAAAACATCGATGATGCCTCGGAAAAAGAAATAAGAGAAGCCCTGCAAAGGCTGAAAGAACGTTACGAAGCCAACGCCAGCGCCATCCAGGTTGTTGAAATTGCCGGCGGCTTCCAGATGGTTACGCGCAGTGAATTTGCCCATCTGGTCAGCCGAATTTATCAGAGCAATGCCCGCAGCCGGCTGACCCAGAAGGGTCTGGAAACCTTGGCAATTATCGCTTACAACCAGCCGGTGACCAAGCCGGAAATTGAAAAAATACGCGGTGTAAACGTGGACGGTGTGATGCGCACCCTGATCGAGCGCAATCTGATCACCGTCCGCGGCCGGAAAAAAGAGCCGGGCAACCCGCTGCTCTACGGCACGACCCGCTTCTTCCTTGAGTATTTCGGCCTGCGCAGTCTGGATGATCTGCCCAAACTGAAGGAAATTGACGAATTGCTCAAAGGCGACCGCCAGTTCCTGGAAAGCCTTGACCAGATCAGCCTGCGGGAAATTCTGCCCGAAGAACTCGGTCTGAAATTTATGGAAAAAGATAATACCGGCGCTTTATCCGCGAGCGGTGAGAACAACATCCAAACCACCGATGAGAATCGGCAGGAGAACAACCAAAATGATACGTCTGAATAAGTTCCTGGCCCAGGCCGGGATTGCTTCGCGCCGCTTTTGCGACGATCTGATCAAAGCCGGCCACGTAAAAGTAAACGGCGAGGTGGTCCATGAAATGGGCATCCGCATCGATGAAGAAAAAGATGAAATTGTCTACAAAGGCCGTCCGGTGCGCATCATCGATGACATGGTTTACATCCTGATGAACAAACCGGGCAATGTGGTCACCACCTCCGATGACGAACTGGGCCGCAGAACCGTCATCGATTTGCTGACCATCCGCGAGCGGGTTTATCCGGTCGGCCGGCTGGATTATGAAACCACCGGCGTACTGCTGCTGACCAATGACGGCACCCTGACCAATGCCCTGCTCCATCCAAGTAAAAAAGTTGAAAAGATTTACCATGTTCTTTTGGACAAGATGCTCCGCCCGATTGATCAGCATCATCTGCAGCGCGGCGTCGAACTGGATGGTAAAATGACCCAGCCCTGCCAGATCAGACAAATCCGGGTGATTGATAACCAGAGTTATCTTGAAATGCGTCTGCGCGAAGGCCGAAACCGGCAGATCCGGCGCATGTTTGACAAATTCGGTTACCAGGTGGAAGAGCTTGACCGGGTTTCCTTTGCCGGATTGACTGCTACCGGATTGAAACGGGGTGAGTGGCGTCCCTTAAAACCGGATGAACTCAGCCGGCTGAAAAGAGAGGTTGAAAATGAGGATTAACGGAAGAAAAGTACTGGTGCTCGGCGGTTGGGGTTTGGTCGGCACCCCCGTCGTCAAGCGGATGATCGAACACGGTGCGGCCGAAATAGTCATCCTTTCGCTGGAGGAGGGTCAGGCGCGGGAGGTGGTTAATCAATTGCAGCCCGGCACAAAAACAAAACTCATCCCCGAATGGGGCAATATGTTTGTCCGCGAAACAATCAAGGACCTGACCCGCGAGCAGATTCTGAACGATAAGGCCCACCGCCAGGTTTTAATGAATGATGTGCTCAACGATCTCACTGCGGATATTCTCGAAAACTCCTTCCTCTATAAAGTCATTGACCGGTACCGCCCGGAAATCGTTATCGATTGTGTCAACTCGGCTACTGCCCTGGCTTACCAGGATATTTTCACCAGTTCAATCGAAGCCCGCAAAGTTCTGGGTAACCTGGAAAGCGGCGTACCGTCGGGTCCGGCTGAAATTGCCCACATGGAACGGCTGCTGATCACCCAGTATATCCCCCAGTTAATCCGCCACATCCAGATTTTGTACGAAGTAATGAAGCGTTCAAAAACCAATATTTACATCAAAATAGGCACCAGCGGCACCGGCGGTATGGGGCTGAATATTCCTTACACACACAGCGAGGAAAAACCATCACGCATGCTGCTCAGTAAATCGGCCATTGCCGGCGCCCACACCATGCTGCTCTGGCTGATGGCGCGCACCCCGGATGCCCCGATTACCAAAGAAATTAAACCAACCGCGGCCATTGCCTGGAAAAAAATCGCCTACGGTGAAATTAAAAAGCGCGGTAAAACCGTGGAGTTATTCGATTGCCCGCCGGAAAAAGGCATCAAACTGACCGATAAGCTGGTTCGGCAGATGGAGAAAGGACCCTGGCAGGATCTGGGCGACACCCTTAAAAAAGTTTACATCGACACCGGAGAAAATGGGATTTTCAGTTATGAAGAATTCACAGCTATCACTTCGCGCGGCCAGATGGAATTTATCACCCCGGAAGAAATTGCCAACAGCGTGCTCTATGAAATCATCGGTGGTAACACCGGCCATGACATTATCAACGCACTGGACAACGCTACCATGGGGCCGACTTACCGGGCCGGCTCGATGCGCAGCAGTGCTTTACAAAAAATGAAACGCCTGCAGCACGAACACAAATCCGACAGTGTGGCCTTCGAACTGCTTGGTCCGCCCAAACTGAGCAAGCTGCTCTATGAAGCTTATCTTTTAAAGCGCTGCAAATTTACACTCGACGACCTGATCCGCCACTCAGCCTCTTTTATCGCCTCCTGCGCCGAAGAGCAGATTAAAACCAATGCCGCGCTGCGCTCGGAAATTCTCTCCATCGGCATCCCGATATTGATGAGTGACGGCAAAACCCTGCTGCGCGGCCCGGAAATGAAAATTCCGGCTTACCGCGGTAATAACGAACTGGAAATCAATGCCGGAAATATCGACCGCTGGGCAGCCGAAGGCTGGCTTGATCTGCGTGAGAAAAATTTTCAGCAATGGCAGGAGCGGTTAAAAGCAATTAAATCTGAGATCGAGGTCATTCCCAAAGATGATACCAGTTCAGAGTTCGACCGCGACCGTGAATACTGGATGGAACATGACAGCATCGAACCGGGCAAAATTGTCGGCTGGTTATTCCTGGAGGAAGAACAGGGCCTGCGGATGAAGGAATAAGATGCCCGGGAAAATTAATATTGCCATCGACGGACCGGCGGCATCGGGCAAAAGTACCACCGCCCGGCTGGTGGCCCGGGCTCTGAATTATATTTATATCGACACCGGGGCCATGTATCGCGCCGTGACTCTGGCCGTTCTGCGGGCCGGAATTGATCCGGCGGATGAAAACGCAGTGGAGAATATCGCTTCCGGCGTGCAGATCCGGGTACAACTGATCAGCGGCAGTCAACACACTTTTCTGGATGGTGAAGATGTCAGCGGGAACCTCCGCCAGCCGGAAATCAATCGCATTATCAGCATCATTTCCGCCTTCGGCGGGGTGCGCCGGCTAATGGTTTTGCAGCAGCAGGAACTGGCCCGGCCGGGCGGTGTGGTCATGGATGGCCGCGATATCGGTACCGTGGTTTTGCCAGAGGCGGAACTGAAAGTGTTTATGCTGGCCGGTGTGGAAGAACGGGCCCGGCGTCGCATGGCTGAACTGCAGGCTAATGGCATTGAAATGAGCCTGAAAGATGTCGTGGCAGAGATTGAGAACCGCGACCGGATTGACAGCTCACGGGACGTGGCGCCGCTAAAACCAGCCCCGGAGGCCCGGCTTCTGGATACAACGGAAATGAGCATCGAAGAACAGGTCAGACAGATTCTGCACTGGGCGAAGCAGATCATCGGTTGAGAAAATTTTAAGTTCTAAACATTTTCATTTCATACATTGGGCTCAGTGACATTTCTCAAAAGAACTATGGTCAACCCACCGCTGATTATGGCGATGAATGGAAACATGATTAACTCGCCTATGCTGACTTGCACTCCTGCCAGAATCATGTTTACCGCCATTGCTGATACCGCAATCGCTAAAGTAACTCCTTTAATCAGAATAACCGCCGCAAGCAGATAACCCCAGGCATTTTTTTTCCAGAGCAGGATTCCTGATAGAAACGCTAATGGCATAACCAACCCTAAATCCAGGGCCTGAATAATCAAGGTTGTGTACGATTCCAGGCCAGGCGGCGGCTGATTTGCCCGCAGTGCCGGTACGATACGCCCCAGCCAGGCTAAGAGCAGAAAACCGCCGACAATAAATAAAAAAATGGCCATGGTACGGCGGGGCAAACCTGTTGAAAAATGCTCCGGCAATGTTGGAATATCTATTTTCCGGAGCACAAAAATAAAGGCAAACAGACTCAGTGAGAATAAACTGACATAGACCAGAAACAAAATATTATATGCCGCGCCGAAGGCAAAAGAAGCATAGGTGTATAGGAAATAGGCCAAGGTTCCCGATAAAAGCAGCTTACCCCGGAGACTTCCTTTTCTGAACCAGATCACGGACAAAACTAATAGCGGAATTCCCACCAGCAGAGTTACGGCATCCTGGGCTATGGCCTGGGCTGCTATAGAAACCGTTTCATACTGATACAGACCATGCCCTTGTATGGTTACCGTTTCACCGCGCAGGGTAAGAAATTCAGATTTTTGTCCTTCGCCCTGCCAGAATACTCCTGATCCGGCAGCGAGCATCGCCAATATTGCAATCAGCGTGGACAGAACAATAGGAATACCGGATACTTTTTTCATAAAGTGCTTCCTTATTCGATGTAGATTCTTTTGACGATATACTCATTTCCGTCCAGTTGTTGGCGGGATGAGAAAATGTTTGAGCGCAGGACAATCCTGAAGCCAGAAAAATGCCTGGAAATGCCGCAGAATCCCACCCGGCCTGCCCCGAGCCTGCCGAAGGATCAGATGCACGCTTTGCCGGGCGTTTACAATCATGCTGTCACCTGACCATCTTGAGAATTATGAAAATTAGTATTGCCACTAATCCGCTCAAGTAAATCCAGCGAATATAAATTCTGCGATTGGCTATTCTGGAGTCTAACAATTTTATCGTAGAGTACAGAATGACAATATCCATTAGCAGAATAGGGAACACATAGACCCATTCTATCCAACCAAACAAAAAAGGCAAGCAACTGACAATTGATACCAATAAGAAAATTGCGGAGCTGATTTTTAACGCGTTTTCACGACCTAACAACACTGGCAAGGAACGAGAGCCTGCCTGTTTATCTCCCACAACATCCATAGCGTCAGCGGCAATTTCTTCGCCCAAATTTATAAGAAATACCATTATGCCAAAGGACCAAACTGCTTTTTCAAATGGTTGGTCAACCGCTATTCCACCAAAAATAAAAGTCATCCCAACTGAAAAACTTACCATAAGGTTTCCTAAAAGACCCGTCTTTTTGAAACGCCAATTGTAAAGAAATCCCACCGCCCACGCCAAAATAACAACCAATAAAGCCTTGAAACTAATCATGTAACTAGCGACGAAACCAAGTGCCGTTACTAGGCAAGAAAGTAATACAACATCTTGTTTAGTAACCAGTCCCGCTGGAAGTGGTCTTTCTGGAGCGTTAATTTTGTCACTTTCAATATCAAAATAATCATTAAGTATCAGCGATGTTGCTGATATGAAAAAAACACTCAGAAAGCCTAAAATCAATTCCTTTGTGGTCGGGATTTTCCCCAATGCTAGTAATTCGCCTAAAATTACACATACCCCCGCAGTAAAGGGCAATTCAAATCGGAATAAGCGAAACAAACCTAGCATTCTTTTACTAAACATAATAGACTTTTCTCTCACTTACTTAATCAAAAGGGACTGCCCAACGTGCTGCTAACCGGCGTGCGCGTTGTCTGTGCGCGTCCGGTTGAGCGGCGGGTTAGGCTACATTATTTTGTCTTCATGATATGAAGTATGGCGGAGTAGATTTTGCTTTCCTTACCACCTCCAGAAATCGGCGCGCCCTTAAATGCAGCGACCGCACCTTTACCGGACTCTGTGTAATAAACAATGACCCAGTCATTGGTGATATCGGGCGATAGCTTGCCCCAGACAACTTTCTGGATGCTTTCTCTTGGTATTTTTATCTTTCCTTTTTCGTGAGTGAACTCCACAGAATTTTCACTGACTGTTATTGAACCAGACTCTTCATAAGCCAGCCCGAGAAGACGAACCTTTTCGGTTCGATACCAGACTTTTTCAGCCGTAAGAGGAAGTGAGAC
>DYOS01000072.1 GCA_020720405.1 Caldithrix sp.
GGTGCCGGGCGGAAATAAAAAAGGCTGTTCAACCGAACAGCCTTTAATTGTGCGAAAGGGGGGAGTCGAACCCCCACGCCCTTGCGGGCACCAGGTCCTGAACCTGGCGCGTCTGCCAATTCCACCACTTTCGCAACAAGCACAGAAATTTAATAGGTCAAAAAATTAAATGCAATGCACTTTTTATAAATTTCAGATATTTATCCATTGTAAAAGATTATTTAAGCCTCTGGCCAGCTCCCGGTAATACGTAATTACGGTCATTTTATAAATGGCTTCGGTAAATACCGGGATGGTCGGCTGGAGATAGGAGGAAAAAAAATCTATCCCGGCCGGATCGTTCTCCTCGAGCAGCCAGGCAAAATAGTCCAGCAGGTTGGGGATGGTATCCGGGGATAGGTCGGTCTGGTCAAAAGCCAGCGGACTTTGTTCAAGATCATCCAGCAGGCGTTCGAAATCGCCTTTGGGATTATGGTCGTCCCAAAACAGGGAGATCGGCGGCTGGGGATTATCTGAAGCCGAAAAAAGCCGTCCGTATTCGCTTTGCAGATCGACCATAGCTTCACCCTGGTAATAATTCAGGACATCCAGCATCTGGGCGGCAACGGTATTATCCAAAGGTGTGATGATTAATTTCTCTGCCTCGCGTAGCATATGCTGAAGTTCATGCGTCAATTCATCATAGGGAAACTGCAGACCGCGGGCATAAAAGCGAAAGGCCAGTCCGAGCATTATATTATTGAATTCCAGTTCCATCCGTAAAGCTCTCCACATTTTTTTACTTTTTACTGATCAGGCCGGATGTTTCCATGTACAATGGAAGCGCATCACAAGGATGATGCGGGCAGGACCCGATTTCGTTCTTGATTCAAAGTTACCAACCATTTAAGTTAATTCATCTTTAATTTCTATCCAAAGGAGTTGCTATGAAGAAATTTTTACTTGTGCTTGGTGTTGTGTTCTTTTTAGTCGGAACGCAGCAGGCTGTTTCCCAGGTCATTGGTATTCAGGGTGGTATCCAGGTTTCCGATTTCGAAGATCAGGAAACACCTTCCAATGGTGTGGGTCTGGGTGTCTCTATTGGGTTTAACCCGATTCCAATGATCGAAACCGGAGTTGAATATCAAATGCTGCTTACTCCGTTTACGGATGAACTTGAGGCATTTGGAGCTAAATACACCAATGAAATCAGCCAAAATCTGCTGGGTGCTTATGTTCGGGTAAAATTACCGCTGGTTATTATAAATCCCTATGCTAAAGTCGGTGCCGGTATGTATATGGGTAAAATGAAACAGACGGTTGAAGTAGGTGGTGATAAAGAAACAGATGAAGCAGATTTTAAAAGTGCTTTTGGTTTCAATGCTGCGGTTGGTATGGAATTCCTGCTTGGAATTTATGCCGAAGCTGCCTATCACATGGTCGACCGTCAGTTGGATGTTGATGGCGCTGAAGCCTTTGGGGCAAATAACATCGCCGTTAATGTCGGCTGGAGATTTGGTTTTTAATTTTTGATTTATTAAAATATCACCGCTAAATACTACCTTAGAGTGTTATTAAGGTAGCCGGTTTTTTGATACCGGGAAATAACACTCTAAGGTTTAAAAATTTAAAACGGAGGTATTATCATGGCTCGTCTTTTAACAATTTCTTCCTTTATCCTCATTCTTTTAAGTGTGTTATCAGCACAAAATAATTTTACGCTGGATAGTGAATTACGGTACCGTTTCCAGGCGGATGGCAAAGATTTTAACAACGATACCAAAAGTGTAAATTATAATGAATTACGCAGCCGGCTTGGTCTGACTTTGATACCCGAGGAAAACATAACTGTTTATCTCCAGGTGCAGGATGCCCGGTTATTTGGCGAAGAGACCAATACCCTGACCGACGGTTCCGCCGACAACCTGGATATGCACCAGGCCTATGTCCGGCTGAATAAAATTTTTGCATCACCCTTCTCGCTTCAGTTGGGCCGCTTCGAAGCAGCATACGGCAATGAGCGTCTGATTGGTGCGGTAGGCTGGCATAATATCGGGCGCAGCTTTGACGGCATGATCATAAAATATAAAAACGAGATGGTTGAGGCCGATCTGTTTCACCTGAAGGAGGCGGAATTCAAAATAGTGGGTGATACCATGGATAAAAATGTTTCCGGTGTCTATGCCAAAATCAAAGCGGCAGAAAAACTGAATGTCCAGGTCTTTAGTATTCTGCAGAGAACCATCGGTGATGATCAGTTAAGCCGGTTGACCATCGGTGCGGTGGTGCGCGGTCAGTTTGATCCGTTTTGGGCAGAAGGCGAATTTGCACTGCAGAATGGCCGGATCGATAGCGTTACCGATATCTCGGCCATGATGTTTGCTGTGAATGGCGGTGTAAAATTCTCCGGTACGTATATGCCCTGGTTATCCGCCGGGCTGGACTACCTGAGCGGTGATGATGACCCGACTGACGGCGAGTCTCAGGTTTTCAATACCTTATATGCCACCAACCATAAATTTTATGGTTTTATGGATTTTTTCACGGATATTCCAACCCACACCAATAAACTGGGTCTGCAGGATATTCACCTGAAAGCCGGCATGAGTCTCACCAAAACCCTATCCGGTGATATCGCTGTCCACCAGTTTAACAGCAGTGAAAAATCCGGAAGCAAATCCAATTTTGGCCATGAAGCGGATTTCACCTTTAAATATCAGTACAGCCCATCCACAGCGGTTATCGCCGGGGCATCCCTGTTTATGCCGGGTGAGATGTATGCCGGTAATGCGGATAATTCGACCTGGTTTTATCTGATGACGGTAGTAAAATTGTAAATTTTGTTAAATCAGAATTGTAAATGGGTATCCCGGAAAAAGGCCGGTTGGGAACTGACCTTCGGATATCCGTAAACCCTGAAATCAGAATAGGGAGGACAAAGATGAAGACCAGAATATTTGCATTTTTAATTCTGTTTCTTGTCCAGACAGGTTTTGCCCTGACTGTGGATGAAAAGGTGGCTGGCAAATGCATGACCTGTCACAAAGAAAAATCGCTTGGTTTATACCAGCAATGGTTTAACTCAAAACATGCCCAGCATAATGTGACCTGCATAAGCTGTCATGCTGCTGAAAAAAGTGACAAAGACGCCTTTATGCATGAGGGTGCCCTGATTGCCACATTGGTCACCCCGAAAGACTGCGGTCGCTGCCATGAAAAAGAAGCCCGGGAAACACAAAATTCTCATCATGCCAAAGCCGGTGAAATTCTGGAATCGAATGATGCCTATTTAGCCCATGTTACCGGCGGCGAACCGGTGGCCATTATGGGCTGCGAAAGCTGCCATGGTGGGAAAGTGCTGCTTGATCCAGCCTCTCCAAACAAACTCTCAGCCAAAAGCTGGCCCAATTCCGGGATCGGCCGCCTCAATCCGGATGGCAGCAAGGGAAGCTGCAACGCCTGTCATACCCGGCATTCTTTCTCCAAAGCCCAGGCCCGCCAACCCGAAGCCTGTTCTAAATGTCACTTAGGCCCCGATCATCCGCAGAAGGAAGTTTACGAAGAATCCAAACACGGCAATGCTTATTACACCCACCTGAACGAAATGAATCTGAATAAGGACAAATGGGTTGTCGGTGAAGATTATTTTGAAGCACCGACCTGTGCCACCTGCCATATTTCAGCCGCCTCCGGTTTGCCGGTCAGTCACGATGTCGGCAGCAGAATTAGCTGGACTTTGCGACCGGCGGTATCAAATAAGCTGGAAAACTGGGAGATGAAGCGGGATAACATGAAAAAAGTTTGCGTATCCTGCCACAGTTCCGGTTTCCCGGATGGCCATTATTACCAGCTTGATGCTTTTGTCCATCTCTACAATGATAAATTTGCCAAACCGGCCACCGAAATAATGAATATCGTCAAAGCGGAAAAATTACTGGAAAATCCAGCTAGTTTTTCCAATAAAATTGAATGGGTTTACTGGGAATTATGGCACCATGAGGGTCGCCGGGCAAGGCATGGAGCGGCCATGATGGGTCCGGATTATACCTGGTGGCATGGTATTTACGAGGTTGCCCAGCACTTCTATTTTGAGCTGCTGCCCGAAGCACGGCAGTTTAAAAACCCGAAACTGGATGCTTATATTGACAAATTATTAAAAGAAGACCCAATGCATAGCTGGATTTCCTCGAACACCGAAGATCTGAAAAAGGGCATCCGCTCCGGCAAGATTCAGGAAATTTACCAGCAGTTGTATGAGAAAAAGTAGAGCGCCGCTATGCTGCAAAAATATTTTCAGTTTATCCGCGGCGTTGCAGTAAATACCATTGGTAAATGGGGGGTTGTATTAACAACCTCCTCTTTTATCACCTTTTTGATTCTGGAAGCAGCACGCCTGCTGGGTATATTTACAAATGCTTACCTCGGCCTGATTACCTATCTGCTTTTCCCGGCTCTGTTTGTCGTTGGGTTGGTCATGATTCCTTTTGGTTGGCGGCAGCAGTTACGGGCCACCGGTAAAACCACAAAAGAGTTGTTAAGCGGGCAATTTGAAGCAAAGGAGACGGCCGGCCATTTTCTTGGCTCTCCGCTCTTCCAGCGGATCGCCCTGTTCTCCCTGATCAATGTGCTGTTTCTTGTTTTAGCTGCTTCGCAGATGCTGGGGTTTATGGATGAGGCGGAATTCTGCGGCACAGCCTGTCACAGTGTAATGCACCCGGAATGGCTGAGTTATCAGGAATCGCCCCATGCCCGGGTAAAATGTGTGGAATGTCATGTCGGGGAAGGCGCCGGCGCCCTGCTCGAAAGTAAGCTGAACGGTGCTTATCAGATGCTCTCCATAACCCTGAAACTATATGAAAAACCCATCCCGACACCGGTGCATAATCTGCGTCCGGCCCGGGAAACCTGCGAAAAATGCCACTGGCCGGAAAAATTCTATGGTAACCGTTTGAAAACCTTTGTCCGTTATCGGGAAGATTCACTCTCAACACCGACTTTTACCACACTGAATATGAAAGTGGATGCACATCGCCAGGCCGGTCAAAGCGGAATTCACTGGCATGTCGGAACGGAAAATATCGTTCGCTATGCCTCCTTTGACGAGCGCCGGGAACAAATGCTCTGGGTGGAATCACGTCAGCCGGACGGCAGTTTTAAACGCTTTGTCAATACGGCGCTGAAATCCCGCAAGGCTGAGAAGGAACAGGAGCCGCGGGTTATGGATTGCGTCGATTGCCATAACCGGGCCACACATGTTTATGAAGACCCGGCCCGGGCTGTGGATCTGCGTATGGAACAAGGTCTGATCAACCGTGATCTGCCTTTTATCCGCCGGGAAGCTGTGGCCGCCATGCTGCCGGTTTATCCAACCAAAGAAGCCGGACTGGAAGGCGTGCGCAACCATTTAACCGGTTTTTACCGGTTGAATTTTCCGCAGGTGATTTCATCCCGCATGGCAGAACTGGATGAAGCCATTGCAGCGGTACAAAAAATTTATAACCGGAATGTGCACCCGGAAATGAATGTGCAATGGCATTCCTATCCCAATCATCTCGGACACGATGCTGAATCTGGATGTTTCCGCTGCCACAATAACCGGCTGCTCGCTGAGGACGGCGCAAGTATCAGTACCGACTGCACAACCTGCCATTCGATTTTAGCCGAAGAATCGGCCGAATCTTTCCGCTTTCTGCGGCCGCCGGACCAAACCGAGCCCGATTACCCGCGGCATCAATACCTGCAGGAAGAATTTCTGAACTATTCCAATCCGCAATAGGCTGCTCCGGCAGCCTTTTTTATTTCAACTGGTCGTTGATTACCCGGCTGAGCGGTTGAAATTTCTGCAGGCCGGTCGTAAACTCACGGCTTAGTTATTCCATTTTTGAGATCAGGAATCCGATAATCAACCGCGGCATTTCGCCATATATGATCATGGAAAACGAAGAGAGTGCCGGCAGGATCATCAGCAAGAAACCATAACATCCTAATACACGGGACAGACAAGGGAAAATCATTTTTTTGCTTTGGGGTATAGGGTGAGAATTTAATGTTTCTAATGGATCTGAAATCTTTATCTTTCAGAGCAGGCTTTTCAGGAGAAAAATGACTGAACTTATTTACACCGAAGAATCCATAAAATCACTGGATTGGCGGGAGCATATCCGCCTCCGACCGGGAATGTACATCGGCAAGTTAGGCGACGGCTCATCACCCGATGACGGAATTTATGTTCTGCTTAAGGAAGTGATCGACAATGCCATCGATGAACATATGATGGGTTTTGGGAAACTTGTTGAAATAAAGGCGACTGAGCATTCCCTTACGGTGCGTGATTATGGGCGTGGTATTCCGTTAGGAAAGGTTTATGAATGCGTTGCCCAAATCAATACCGGCGGTAAGTATGATTCGCAGGCCTTTCAAAAATCGGTTGGGCTGAACGGCGTGGGCACCAAGGCCGTTAATGCGCTGTCAAAAAACTTTCTGGTTCAGTCCTTCCGGGACGGGCAGACCAAACGTCAGGAATTTGAACTGGGTATTCTCAGCCGGGATTATCCGATTGGCCCGGATCAGCAGACCAACGGCACCCTGATCGAGTTTACACCCGATGAGACTATTTTCCGCCATTATCACTTCCGGTCAGAGTTTATCGAAAACCAGCTTTGGAATTATGCCTACCTCAATGCCGGTCTGATCATTGATTTTAATGGTAAAAAATTCCATTCCAAAAATGGCCTGCTCGATTTGTTATCCAAAAAGGCCGACCCGGAAACCCTGCGTTACCCGATTATCCATTTTCGCGGCGAAGATATTGAATTTGCCCTGACCCACGGCGAGGCCTATGGCGAGGAATATTATTCGTTTGTCAACGGCCAGTTTACCACCCAGGGCGGCACCCACCTGGCTGCGTTCCGCGAGGGGTTGGTTAAGGCTATCCGGGATTTTTACAAAAAAGATTTTGATGCTACCGATATCCGGGCTTCGATTTTAGGCGCCATTGCCATCCGGGTTCAGGAACCTGTTTTTGAATCGCAGACCAAAACCAGGCTCGGTTCACTGACCATGACCCCCGATGGAAATGTTACGGTGCGCAATTATGTCGGCGATTTTATCCGCCAGCGGCTGGATGATTTTCTGCATAAAAACCCGGCCATTGCCGACGGACTGCTGCGCCGGGTTATGCAATCGGAACGCGAGCGCAAAGATATGGCCGGTATAAAAAAGCTGGCCAGTCAGCGGGCAAAGAAAGCCAACCTGCACAATAAAAAACTGCGCGACTGCCGGGTTCATTACAATGAAGAAAAGGATGAACGGCGCTTCGAATCAACCATTTTTATCACCGAAGGCGATTCGGCCAGCGGCTCGCTGACCAAAGCCCGCGATGTCCAGACCCAGGCCGTGTTCAGCCTGCGCGGCAAACCGCTCAATTCCTTTGGTCTGACCAAAAAAGTGGTTTATGAAAATGAAGAATTTAACCTGCTCCAGCATGCCCTGAATATTGAAGAAAGCGTGGATGATCTGCGCTACAACAATATTGTTATCGCCACCGATGCCGATGTGGACGGGATGCATATCCGTCTTTTGCTGCTGACTTTTTTCCTGCAGTTTTTCCCCGACCTGGTTAAAAATGGCCATGTTTATATTCTGGAAACCCCACTCTTCCGCGTCCGCGATAAGAAAACAACCATCTATTGTTATAATGAAACGGAAAAGCAGGAGGCGCTGAAACAGCTTGGCGCCAAATCCGAAATCACCCGCTTTAAGGGACTTGGCGAAATTTCACCGGATGAATTCAAACAGTTTATCCAGGAAAATATCCGGGTGCAGCCGGTTCTCTTCGACCTGAACAGCTCCATTCCCAAACTGCTAAACTATTACATGGGTAAGAATACGCCCGAACGCCAGGAATTTATCATCAGCAACCTGCGCGTGGAAAAAGATATGGCCGCTGAAGACCTGACTGAATCAGCCTGAAACAGGAAAATTAAATGAGCGAAGAAATACAGCAAAACGAAGAATCTCTGCAGGAAACCGTCCATTTACAGGGTATGTACCGCGACTGGTTTCTGGATTATGCCTCCTATGTTATTTTAGAACGCGCCGTTCCGGCATTGTTTGACGGACTGAAACCAGTGCAGCGGCGCATCCTGTATTCCATGAAACGGATGGATGACGGACGGTTTCATAAAGTGGCCAATATTATCGGGCATTCCATGCAGTTTCATCCGCATGGCGATGCGGCCATTTACGAAGCGCTGGTCAATATGGGGCAAAAAGACCTGATGGTGGATACGCAGGGTAACTGGGGTGATTTCCGCACCGGGGACGGGGCGGCGGCAGCCCGTTATATTGAAGCCCGGTTGACAAAATTCGCCCTGCATGTGGCTTTTAATGCCCAGACTACCGAGTGGCAGCGCTCCTACGACGGCCGGCAAAATGAACCGGTTCTCCTGCCCGTAAAATTTCCCCTGGTTTTAACCCAGGGTGCTGAAGGTATTGCTGTCGGTCTGGCCACGAAAATAATGCCCCATAATTTTATAGAGCTGATTGAGGCCTCCATTGCTGTTCTTGAAAATAAACCGGTTCAGCTTCTGCCCGATTTTCCGACCGGCGGCCTGGCCGATTTTAGCCAGTACAATCAGGGGCAGCGTGGCGGGAAAATCCGCGTCCGGGCTATTATTGAAACGGTTGATAAAAAGACCCTCGCCATCCGTGATGTGCCCTTTGGTACGGTTACCTCCACCCTGATCGAATCGATTGTAAAGGCCAATGACAATAATAAAATAAAAATCAAAAAGATTACCGATAACACGGCCGAGAATGTTGAGATTCTGATTGAATTGCCGCCTGGTATTTCGCCCGATGTGACCATTGATGCCCTGTATGCATTTACCCTGTGCGAGGTCAGCATTTCGCCCAATGCCTGCGTCATTATCGACGACAAACCCTGGTTTCTTGGTGTAAATGACATCCTGAATATTTCCACCAAAAACACCGTGCATCTGCTCAAATGGGAGCTGAAAAACAAACTGCACGAGCTGAGCGAAAAACTGTTTTTCTCATCCCTGGAAAAAATATTTATCGAAAACCGTATTTACCGGGATATTGAAGAGTGCGAAACCTGGGCCGCCGTTCTGCAGGCCATCGACAGCGGTCTTGAACCATTTAAAAAACAACTGCTGCGCGAAGTGACCGAAGAGGACCTGATCCGTCTGACCGAAATAAAAATAAAGCGCATTTCACGCTTCGATTCGTTTAAGGCCGATGAGCTGATCCGCAGCCTGTCCGAGGAAATCGAGCAGGTTCAATATCATCTCGGGCACATCACGGAATATGCTATTGCCTATTTCCGCGATCTGAAGGAAAAATTCGGCAAGGGCCGGGAACGCAAAACCCAGATCCGTTCCTTTGATACCATCCTGGCCAGCGATGTGGCCGTGGCCAATGAAAAGCTGTACGTCAATCGCAAGGAAGGCTTTGCCGGATATGGTCTGAAAAAGGATGAATTCGTCACCGGGTGTTCCGATATCGATGACGTGATCGTCTTTTTTAAGAACGGGACTTTCCTGGTTACCCGGGTTTCGGAAAAAGCTTTTGTCGGGAAGGATATCATCCATATTGATGTCTGGAAGAAAAACAACGACCGGATGACCTACCACCTGATTTATTCAGACACAAAAACCGGGCGCAGTTATGCCAAACGTTTCCCGGTATCATCGATAACCCGTGATAAGTTGTATGATTTGACCCTGGATGAGAAGAGTTGTAAGGTGATGTATTTTACGGCCAATGCCAACAGTGAATCGGAGATCGTCACCGTTTATCTCAGCCCGGGCAGCACCGCCCGAAAAAAAGTATTCGATTTCGATTTCTCAACTTTGCAGATCAAAGGCCGTGGAGCGCAGGGCAATATTATCACCCGCTGGCCGATCCGCCGCGTTACCCAGAAAGAGCAGGGCAGTTCCACCCTGGGCGGAATGCAGGTCTGGTTTGACGCCAGTATCGGCAAGCTGAATACCGAGGGTCACGGAACGGCTTTGGGCCAGTTTGACAGTGAAGATCAGGTTCTTGTCTTTTATAAAAATGGCAGCTATACTTTAACCGATTTTGATCTGTCCAATCATTACGATGCCGAAAATCTGGCCCTGATTGAGCAATTTGATCCGGAGTCGGTCTTTACGGTTGTGCATTACGATGCCGAGAAGGAAAATTTCTTTATCAAGCGGTTCAAAATCGAAGCCCTGGTTACCGGTCGGGCCTATAAAATTATCAGCGAAAGTAAAGGATCTTACCTGCTTGGTGTTTCTTCCCGGCCGGATCTGGCGCTGAAAATTATCACGCTGCGCGGCCGGTCGAAGGAAGAAACCGAAGAACTGCTTGAAGCGGCCACGCTTGTGGATGAGAAGGGCTGGAAAGCGCTCGGTAACCGGGTCAGTTCTTACCGGGTTAAAGCGGTTGAAATGATCGAAGCCGATGAACCGGAAATTATCCTGCCGGAAGAGGAAGATAATCTGAATGGTGATGCGGACAAGGGTCAGGCCGAACTGTTTTGAGCTATCGGATTGGCAAACAGTTAAAACTGTTTCGGACATTGAGGGCGATGTACAGAATAAAATTTCCATAAATAAACATTCCATTGGAGGAAAAATGAGAGCTGTAATTTTTATGCTGGCTGTTCTGTTCAGCCTTAGCCAGGCCGGTGTAATCACCAAAGCAAAAACTACGGTAAAATTCACCGGTACCGGATCGTACACTACCGAAAACACCAGCAAGCTGGAGGGTCTGCGCCGGCTGGATCATACCAAAACGAATTTCGAAGGCAAGGGATTCGCCACCAACCTGATGATCAAGATGTTTTTAAAATCATCGGATCAGGCCAATATCATTGATCTGCCCCGTGAGATGATGGTTACAATCGATTATAAGGAAAAGACCTGGCAGGAATTTCCCATGGAGAAAATCAACTGGGATGAATACAGCACTTCAACCGGTGCTGCCCAGCCCGAGCCGCAGGAACAACCGGAACAGGAAGAAAGCACGGTAAAGATTATCCGCCAGGAATTTAAAGTGAATGAAACCGGTCAGACCAAAACCATCAACACCTTTGATTGCCGGGAGTTTACCGTTCTCTGGCTGACCGAGTGGCTTGATACAGAAACCAAAGAGGGCGGTGTGGACAGCCTGTTTACCACGGTCTGGACTACCGATTTAAGTAAAAAACAGAAAGCTGCCAGTGAACAGGAAATGGCTTTCAGCCAGGCTTACCTGAAAAAAGTCGGGCTGGATATGTCTGAGGAAAAAGCCGATGTGCTCGGATTGGGCTGGCTTAACCTGTTTGCCAAAATTAATGCCGGTCAGGCCGTCAATCTGGATGAAAAGGATGCCCGGGTGGTGCGGGAAATTCAGAAAATTCATGGTTATCCGGTTGTTACCGACGGAGCCTATTATTTCCGCAAAACCGGACAGAATGCTCAGGCTGCGAGTACTTCAGCCCAAAAACAGGAAGAAGAGCGCCCGCAATCCATACGCAGTATGGACGATGTACGCGGCGCCATCGGTAGCACCATGTTCAAAAAACTGACGGATAAGAAAAAGGAAGAGCCCAAAGCCAAACCTGGTCCCAAGCCGGCCTTTTCCTGGCTGACCGAATTGCAGAGTATAGAGATTCAGGCAGTTGCTGAAGAGGCGTTCCAGGCACCGGCTAAGTTTAAAAAAATTGAAACCGCTCAATAGTTGTTTTTGACAATATTGACTTGAACCGGGGGAAATTCCCAGACGTCTTCCCGACACCGTCGTGAGTCCACCTTCCCTGATACAAAACGGGAAGGCTTTGTTGTAACAAGGGGACGGGCAGGGGGTAATCTTTGATGACCCAAGGGGCAAAGGTGTTCATCGCGAAATCTTAGGAAATGCCCAAAGCCAGATTTAAAAAGCCTCTTCTCCGGAAGGGGCTTTTGCTTTGTCCGAAGAAAAGGGCAGTTCCGAAATAATCATGCCCAGTACGATCAGCCCACCACCGATCCATCCGGAGACTGATAATTCTTCACCGCCAGCCAGCCAGGCAAAAAGCGCCGCAAACACCGGTTCCATGGCAAAAATCAGGGCGGTGCGGGCGGTGGTTGTATAACGCTGCATGGCAGTCTGCATCAGGAAAGTATAAACAGTTCCGAAAACAGCGAGATAAGCCAGGCTGCCCCAATCCCTGAAAGTCAGATCGGGTAACGGTTCGGGTCGGACGAGCAGACTACCGCCAGTAAATAATGCGATGACAGCCAACTGCACGGCGGTCAATAAAACAGGATCAAATTGCGGGGCAAATTTGCCGGTGTAGATAACATGGAAAGCAACGACAAAGGCGCAAACCAATACCAGCATATCGCCTCTGCTCCACCCGGACGCATCAATACCGGTGATCAGAATCAGACCGCTAAAGGCCAGAATAATTCCAACCAGAACTGGTCGGGCCGGGATATGACGGAAGAGCATGTAGGCAAAGACCGGAACCAGCAGAACACTGAGACCGGTAATAAAGCCGGCATTTGAAGCGCTTGTAAATTGAATGCCCCACATCTGGAAAAAATAGGAAAGCCAGAGTAAAATACCCAAAATGATTCCGGCTCTGATCAGCCCGGGCGATACTTTCCGGTAACGGGGCAGGGCGCCCAGATTGATCACCAGCGCAGCCAGTCCGAGACGTAAAAAGAGAAACCAGAGCAGCGGAATACGGGTCAGTACCATTTTGGAAAATATAAAGGTCGTGCCCCAGAATATGGTCACGGAAAGCAGTCCGAGATCAGCCTGCAGCCGGGAAATTTTCATGTTTATCCTTTATTGGTCAGTTGGTTCAGGAAAAGTCTCGTTTCGGGAATTGTGCAGCCTGGATGATTTTAGCAACAATGCGCTCAGGAAAAAACAGTATGGCTGTTGAAATTCAGAAAATTTATATCGATCACCCCCAACCCCGGCTGATTCAGTACGCCGCAGATATTCTGCGGAAAGGCGGGCTGGTGGTTTATCCGACTGATACCATCTATGGGCTTGGCGCCGATCTGGTTAGCCGGGAAGCAATGGACCGGATTTACCGCCTGAAAAAGACATCGAATCATAAACTGCTCAGTTTTATCTGTGCCGATCTGAAAGACATTGCCCATTGGGCCCAGGTCAGCGATCTGGCTTACCGCAATATGCGCAAGGTGCTGCCCGGCCAATACACGATTATTTTAAAAGCTACGCGCAATGTACCCAAAACCCTGCTGCAAAACCGGAAAACAGTTGGCATCCGGGTGCCGGCGGCGGTGATCCCGATCCGTTTGGTTGAAGCACTGGGCCGGCCGATTCTCAGTACCAGCGTACCGCAGGGCAGCGACGGCTACTACAGCGATCCCGAAGAGATTGCCGAGATTTACAAACATGATATTGATTTGATTCTGGATGCAGGCAGGATGTTCAACCAGCCGTCGACGGTGGTCGATTTTTCGGCTGAGGTGCCGGAGATTTTGCGTCACGGCAGCGGCGACCCGGAGCTATTGTTTTTTTAGATGAGGATATAATGGACCCCATTGCTGCCCGAAAATGGACTGTACAAATATGAATGTCAGG
>DYOS01000073.1:0-9387 GCA_020720405.1 Caldithrix sp.
CCCGTGAGTCATTCATTTTATACGATAATGTTTAATCCGGTGCATAAAAAAAGCCTGGCGGAGATGCGTCAGGCTTTTTTATAAAATCAATTTCTGAAATTATTATTGAACCGTAACCACCAGCAGCGGAGTGACGCCGACATTCCCTGCTGCATCGAAGGCTTTAACATATAAGGTATGCTGCTGGTTTTTGGACAAGGCGGCAGTGTTCCAGGCAAAACCCCAGGTTGGTCCGCTGCTATCCGTATTGGTTAATACACCGTCCACATAAAACTCCACTTTCGTTACGGCAATATTATCGCGGGCATCAACGGCCACGGCCACGGTTCCGGTTATGGTTGATCCGGCCACCGGGTAAAGGATGGTTGCCTGTGGCGGAACATTATCATCTGATTGCTGGAACAGGGTTACGGTAACGATTTCCGACAATGAAGTATTGCCGGCGGTATCGTAAGCCTTGGCAAAAATACTGTGCTCGGTAGAATCGGACAGACCGGTTGTATTCCAGGTGTATTGGTAAGGCGAGCTGCTGTCGGTGGATTCCAGAGCGCCGTCAATATAGAACTCAACCTTTTGCACCGCCCGGTCATCGCTGGCCTCAGCAAGAAGTTCGACGGCCTGCTCAACAACCTGACCGCCCTGCGGATTCATCAGGCGGACCAAAGGATCGACATTATCCTCGTCATCCGAAATAGTAAAACGAACCAGACCGGTAAATGATTTATTACCGTCTTTATCCTGGGCTATAGCCTGCAGCACATGGGCAATATCCTTTTCCAGGCCGGCCACAGCGATATCTTTCTCATAGGGCGCCTTTGAGATGGTGGCAATTTCGGCACCATCAAGATAAAAGCGGACCAGGGAAACCGAGTTATTATCCGAGGCTTCAACCAGAGCGGTGAAATCAGCAGCGATAACGGCACCCTCATAGGGATAAACAATTACCGCAACCGGCGGAATAATATCATTGGGATCGGGAAGATTGCACTGACTGAACAAAACCACACTGATCAGCGCCAAAAGAACAAATTTATACATCAAAACCTCCAGACAAAATCAGGACTTATAATTCGCCTTGTTTTTAAAAACCTTTACGGCCAATATGACCAGCCCGGGCATTTTTAATTGTGACCGGAATCATGCCGGATGCGCTCAGTCCGGATCAATAGTAATCCCGACCGGACAATGGTCGGAACCCTGAACCTCAGGCAGGATAAAGGCATTTTTGACCCAGTGCCGGTGTTCATTGTCGATAAAAAAATAATCAATACGCCAGCCGATATTCCGGATACGGGCCTCGAGCCGGTAGGTCCACCACGAATATTGCCCGCCGTCCTGATTAAACAGGCGGAAGGTATCGCTGTAACCGGCGGCCACAAATTTGTCGAGCCAGGCCCGCTCGATGGGTAAAAATCCGGAATTCATTTCGTTGGCTTTGGGATTGGCCAGATCGATTTCCTGGTGGGCGGTATTAAAATCACCGCAGGAAATAATGGCTTTGCCGGTCTCCCGGCGGCTTTGGGCATGGTCAAGAAAGGCATTGTAGAAATCCAGTTTGTAATCGAGCCTCTCCTGATCGCGCTGACCATTGGGGAAATAAATATTATAAAGGAAGAATTGCGGATATTCGAGGATGATAATCCGGCCTTCGGAGTCAAACTGCGGGATACCGAAGCCATACTCGATATTCAATGGTTCCTGTTGGAAAAAGGCAGCCACACCGCTGTAGCCTGCTTTTTCAGCGGGGTTCCAGGCCGGTTTTGGTGTGAGGTCAGAAAATTCGTTTTCAACCTGTTCCCAGCGTGCCTTTACTTCCTGCAGACCAAGAATAGCGGCGTTATCCAGTTTTAACCAGGCCAGAAAATTTTTCTTTAGCGCAGCACGGATGCCGTTGACATTAAAAGAAACCAAACGCAGGGCCATTAATCCACCTCTAAATTATCTGGCACTTCGATTTCCATGCGGAGCAGCGAAGTGCTGAAGGTTTTGCCCTGGGCATCATGCTTCAGGGTTAGCGTACCGCCCCCACCGAGAGCGCCGTGCAGCAGAAAATTCAAGGCACCAATATTTTCCATTTCAAATCGTTCTACAGAACCGGTCACCATATCGCCGTAATGGTTTTTTACAGCTTCAACGGTTACTTTTTCCCGAAGCAGCGGATAGTATTCCGGCCGCAGGGCAATGATCCCGACATTGGCGGTATCGCCTTTATCACCGCTGCGGGCATGGGCCAGCCGAACCAACTGTATTTTTTTCATTGCAGATTCCTTATAAAACTTCCATAGTCAGAACTTTGGGCTGAACCGCTTCTTTGCGCAACAGGGCCGGCCAATAGGCGATAACTTCGCGCAGTTTGGGCCGCCCGCCGCCGAACCCGGTAACCGTTGGCGGTCCGGTCAGAACCAGCGGCACAACTTCCCGTGAAAAAGCGTTCAGATGGCTTTTATTCTTGCCGCGGACACCGATCTGGAAAATGACCTCGTTTGGATCATCAATTGGATGGGCGGTTGTGCCATGGCAGGAATTGTAGCCCAGAAACTCGGTGCGGATCTCGTCAAATTTCAAACCGAGATAAGCCAGTCGTTTACGGACAATTTCGTCGGCTTTGCGGGCTTTGAGCAGAGCCTCCGGCCAGGCATAAGTGATCTGTCCGATACAGGTAAAACCGTCGGCGTAGGAGATGGAAACCTTGTAGAAAGGTGTATCCGGCCGGCCTTTAACATCATAAACCCTGACCCGGTTTGGCCCAATCTGCTCCAGTCGGATGGTCGTGAAATCGGCGATAACATCCGGTGTGATGTATTCCCGCGGGTCACCGATTTCATATAGCAACTGCTCTTTGATGGTCTGTTCACTGACCAGCCCGCCCAGAGATTCATGTTTGGTAATAATCAGATGGCCATCCGGATAGGCTTCAACAATCGGGTAACCGATGCGCTCCATCCGCGGCACCTCTTTCCAGCCGGCCAGAAAATTTCCGCCTGAGGCCTGTGCCCCGCATTCATTGATATGACCGCCAATCACCCCGGCGGCCAGTTTATCCCAGTCGTTCCATTTCCAGCCGAATTCATGAATCATCGGGGCCAGGGTTATTCCGGTGTCGGTGACCCGGCCGGTGATGATGACCTGAGCCCCCTGTTCCAGTGCTTCGACTACGGGACGCGCCCCAAAATATACATTAGCACTGCTGACCTGGCTGAGAACGGTGCTAAGCTGAGCCCCGGTTTCCATGTTTTTCATGGCATGACCGCCTTCGATCAGACTGTCCAGGTGACTTAAAATATCATCTCCGTACACCGCGGCAATGCGCAGGTGGTGAAAACCTTTGCGTTCAGCGATTTCCCGGACGGCCAGCATCGCGGCAACCGGATTTACACCGCCGGCATTGGTAATCAGCTTGACATCGTTTTTCACCAACAGGGGCAGCAGATCCTCCATCAGTGGGATAAAATCTTTGGCATAGCCGAGATTCGGATCACGCAGTTTTTGCTTCTGCATAATCGACATGGTCACCTCGGCCAGATAGTCCATGACCAGGTAATCAATCGGCCCCTCTTTAACCTGATCCAACGGGGCATCAAATCGGTCGCCCCAATATCCCTGGCCGCTGGCAATGCGGATAAATTTTTTCATAGCAACTCCGCCGGGTTTAAGATTCGGCTAAAATTAAAGGACGTCTTGATATTTTACAATTTGAAATCGGTAGGATTTGAATAATCATCCAGACAGACTTGGCGGTTTAGGGTGTGAAGGCTAAATTAAGCCGGACAGTCCTTTAACCAGACCATCCATAACTTCGGAAACCTGATGAATCAACCCCAGCCATTTATCAATTCTGTGTCAGACCCGCTATCGGGCCCGCGGCTGAGCACCCGGCTGACTGCCCTTTGGGCAATGAGCGAAGCCATGCTGGGCGGTGTGCTGCATGCCCTGCACATCCCGCTGACCGGGCTGATTATCGGCAGTTCGGCGGTGGTATTTATCATTCTTCTCGGTACGCTCGATTTCCGCCGCGGCGATATCCTGAAGGCGACTTTGATGGTTATGGCCATTAAAGCTATGGTCAGCCCGCACGTTCCGGTGAACGCTTATCTGGCCATATTATTTCAGGGTTTGACTGGTGAATTGCTGTTTCGCTTTTTCCCAGGCCGGCCGGCTGCCTATATGCTTGGTTTTTTAAGCCTGCTTCAGTCTGCTTTGCAGAAAATTCTGGTCATGACTCTGGTCTTTGGAATGAATCTGTGGAGCTCAGTTGATGTTTTTGTCAATTACATTCTGCAGCAGTTTATTCTGCCGGCGGCGCCGGAAAAACCGCTCAGTATAAGCCTGATCCTGATTTCGGTTTACATTGCGGTTCACCTTGTGGCCGGGTTAATTGCGGCCCTGCTTGGACTGCATCTGCAGCGCAAAGTAAAAAATTATAACGGAACTGACTTGCGGCTGACCGGAGAACTTCTGACCAGTGAAGCCGGGCCGAAGCCCAGGAAAAAAGGTCTCCCTAAAAAACTGAGCTGGTTTTTGCTGACCGGAATGAGCCTGACCATACTCATCCTGACTTATCTTATCCCGGTATTTGGTAAAGAGCAGGGCAGTGCGGCGCTGATTATGATCATCCGCTCGGCCGGGATCATGATTTTGTGGTATTTCTGGCTGGCGCCATTCATCTTGCGGCTGGTTAAAAAATTGCTTCACCGCCAGCAAACCCGTTACTGGCAGGAAATATATACCATCATGGATATTTTCCCGTTATTGCGCCGGATGACTGTGCAGAGCTGGATGGAGACAAAAGGCCATGCCCTGCTGCGCCGGATGATTCTCTTCCCGGAAAATCTGCTCCTGCGGCTTTTGCATTCAGCAATAGACGATGGGAAAATTTGAGGTACAGAATTTGAAGCCAATAACACTGCACAAAAGGCCGCCCGGTTTATTGCTGGTTGGGTTGTGAAAAAGACTTAAGACAAAAGACAAAGCAGAAGGCAGCCAAATAAAAAATAAAAAAAATGAACAGCCGTGTGGTTTTACTCCGTGAAAATTCGTGCTGTGCCCGGCTCTGTCGGGTCATTCGTGGACGAAGAATTTGCGTTTTACAATTCCCGGTTCCCAATTCCTATCGCTGGCTAAGCGCTGAATTCAGTTTTCCTCTGTCCACTTTCCAAGTAAGTCAATCAGGGGCCGGCGCAACAGCTCAGGAATATCCTCTTCAAAGGCACGCCGTCTGTCAAAACGCAAGTGGACAATTTCCTCGTGGCGCCGGGCCAGTCTCAGAGTGTGTGTTGTTCTGTTAATATGCCCGTCACGGGCCAGCAGGTGATAAAGGTGACCGGCATCCGGCCCGATTTGTTTGACCGATTTTGTTTCGAGGGCAGTCAGGCAGGTTTGGATTTGACCAGGACTATAACCGCAGCGTCCGGCGTCTTCCCTCAGAGCGGTCAGCATTCCAACAATCCGCCGGCATTTTTCACAGGCCCCGCAGGGATAAATCCGACCGGACCGGTTATGAGCCGCATGGCAGGAAATCTGTGTCGCCTGCAGATCCGGGAACTGACGGACAAGAATTTTCATGATAAGCAATTCGGACAGGCTGCGCAGGATGGAATACTGTTGGATTGACCAACTTTTTTCCCGGTAATAGCGGGTTAGCCGGCGGTCAAAAAACAGGCTTTGATCAAAAAGTCCATTATAATGACTGATGTCTCTGAACCGGGAGCGGACGGTTGTATCATACTCATCACCGACCAGAATATGACTGCTGCCTCTTTTCAGGGCCAGCGGCAAAACACCGAACAGAAAAACGGCCACTGTCCACAACCGCAATGGGTAATAATCGCTGCGCAACCGGCCAAAATCGGGGCGGATGAAAGGCATTTGGCGCAGCATCCAGGAAAACATACGGTCGCAATTGGACCAGACCCGGGCAGTCAGTGGTTCATTCTGTCCAAGGTAGCGGTAGGCATTCAGGGCAGTAAACCAATGCCGTCCGGACTCGTTGACAAAAACGGGAGAGGCCTTATACCCGAGATGCCGGATGATGCCGTAACTAAGCAGGCTGTCTTTGCCGCCGCTGCTCAGAATCAGAAAATTTTGTGGTTCGGCTGGCAGGAAGGGACGGCTTTGGGTGATTTTCGTGAAACCGGTATTCTCAAAGCGGATTTGGGCTAAAGTGTAAGTTTTCCGGCGCACCGTTTCGACCTGATTATAAGGCGGAAGAAGAAATTGGTTCGGCTGAAGCAGTTTATTGACGTAAATTTCCCGGCTGGTATTTTCGGTCATTTCCCGGATAAAGCGCTGATCGGCTGGATCGTATAAACCGTCAAAAATTATTTCGTCAAAGAATAAACCATAGTTCATCGCCACCTGGGCCAGGATAACCGATGCCAGATTGATGCTTTCCGCCGTCCGGGGCTGAAAAACAGGCTCCTGGTAGCGATAGATTAGATCTGCAGAAATGGTTGTCTTATCATATCTGGTTACCGTGTAGCGGGCCGTAATCCGCCGCGGTTCAACCCGGATAGAACCGACATGGAGACTGAACAGGGCGGGCAGTGCTTCGAACTTCATTAACTTTTGACCATGGGCTGAAGCAGATCGATCAATCCGGAGGCACCGTTGGTCAGCACATCAAAAGCAGGCAGACCGGTGCTTACAGTAATTTCCCGGCAGGCCGGGGCGATTTCCTGCACAGTCATATTTTCGTGGTTGACCGTAACTGCGATAACCTTCCTTTTTGAAATAACCTCAATAGCCCGGATCTGTTCGTCCAGCGGATGCAGGGGGTAACCGGGGAAGCCGTCGTATTCCAGCCGTTTCGGTGCATGCTGCAAAATGACATAATCAGGCCGGGCCGCGGCCAGTATTTCAAAACCGCCGGGATAAGCCGGATTCATCAGGCTGCCTTGTCCTTCGATCACCAAAACATCGGGTTTCTCATTCTGCCAGGCCTGGTGAACAGCATGTTCAATTTCCCCGGAAACAAAATCATTAATCAGAGAATCGAGAATAAGTGAATAACGGGCGCCTTGCAGCCAGGCGGTTTGCCCGGTGCCGATCAGTTCGGCCTTTAAACCTTTCTCGCGGAAACCATGGACAATTTTCCAGGCTGTCGTTCGCTTGCCGACAGCGGAATCCGTGCCGAGCACGGCCAGTTTGAGACAATTAACCTGTTCAATTTTTCCGCTGAAAAAATGGAGTAGTTTTTTGTCCGGTGGTTTGCGTACATCGCGGATGCGGCAGTGATTCTGCCGCGCCAATGCCACCATCTCCTGGTCGTCGCTTAAAAAATCATGCAGACCGCTGTCGATATGGAGCCCCTGGAGCAGGGCCATTTTCAGGTGATCGCGGGCAGTGTCGCTTAGCCGTCCGCCATCGGGAGCCAGCCCCATGACCAATGTGAGCGGTTTCTTCCGCCGGGCGGCAGCCGATTTCAGGGCCTCCTGCAAGGAAGCAACCACCGGAATTCCGGCGTTTTTCCCATCCAGAATTTCCCCGGCATCACGTCCGGCACACTGCGAATCGATTACACTGAGCACTTCGTACCGCTCCGTAAAACGGACCAGCCCGTGGGCAGTTTTACCATTGGCTGAAGTAAAGGCGCCTTCACAGTAAACAATGGCTGGCCCGTCAATGGTTTTCATTTTCATTATTGTCTCGCGGTTATGATGGCCACATAGCGGTCGTGTTCAAATGCTGTCTGGCTGTGCATTTCGAGCAGGGCACTAAGCCCGGCGGTGGCCGCCGGAAGTACTTTGATACCTTCTTTTTCACTGATCGTTTTGGCCAGCTGCAGCATTTGTTTATCCGTAACATGAAAAGCTTCACCCTGGGTTTGACGCAGGGCCCAAAGGGCCTCATTGCCGTCAAAGCTGTGCCAGTTAATCAGCGGTTCATTAATTTTTGATTCTTTGACCTTGTCGGGATGCAAATCTTCACAAACCTCCAGATTTTTTTTGAAGGAAGTAATAATCGGGTTTTTGTGTGAGGAAGAGGCGGCGACGATGCGCGGCAGCCGGGAGGTTTTGCCCCGTTTATAAAGGGTTTCGAAACCGCGGAAAATACCGGCCAGCAATGTGCCGTTGGAAACCGGTACGGCCAGAAGTTTCGGTGCATCGCGCATGATATCGTAAATTTCGTTGGCAATTTCGGAATATGCCATAATCTGCAGGGCGGTGTTTAATCCGCCGGGATTGGCATCGTACCAGTCGTTCAGTTCGGCCATGGCGTGTGAATGGCCTACGGTGGCCTCATAACTGCCTTCAAAGCGCTGAACCCGGGCACCAAGTTTTTCCATTTCGCTGATCCGGGCGGTATGATAACCGGTCGGGATATGGATGATACATTTCAGCCCGGCCAGGTTGGCAGCCAGGGCTACCGCTGCCCCATAATTTCCACAGGTAGCGACGGTGATGGTGTCGTAACCACGGCGCAGGGCATCGTGGCATTGGGCAAAGGCAATACGATCCTTTTGGGTTCCGCTGGGGTTTCCGCCTTCAAATTTAACATACAACTGGCGGATGCCACTCTCCCGTTCCAGGTTACGAACCCGGGAGAAACTGGTGTCACCGACCTCGATACTGATGATATCCTGGTAAGATTCAACCCGGTCAACCAGGGAAAGGCTTTTATTCTTCACCTGTTCGCTTAACTCCCGGGCCTCTTTGGAAATGGACGGCTCCTGAAGATTGACGCCATTAAGTATATTTAAAGCCATAAACTTCTTTCATTATACACAAATTGATTGAACAACGAATAGACAAAAAAAGCATAAAACATGGGAGGTGTGGTGGACTTTACATTGGCGGCTTTGTGGCAACTACAGGTTGCTGCGGTACCTTTTGTTTGAATTTTATGAGTGGAATTTATTCGGAAATTATCAGCCAAAGTCAAGAGCAAATCCGGCTACTTTTTATATTTTTTGAAATTTCTCCATCGGAAGAGATAAAAATCAGGAAAGAAGAGAAAAGAAGGAAGAAAGACGAGAAGAACAAAATCAGCCCGGTTTTCTCAGTTCTTCCGGATGACAGTAAATAAAAAGAGAACAGCCGGGTAGTTTTGATACGTGAAAATTTGTGCTGTGCCCGGCTCTGTCGGGTAATTCGTGGACAAAGAATTTTTAACACCGAGTTAGCAGAGATAGCGGTGAAAAAAACTAAGGCTGTCATTCCGAACGGTGAAGCCTGAGGAATCTCAGAAATAGAGATTGCCACACTCGTTCCTCGCTCGCAAACTTGTCCCGTTCAGACGGGATGACAAGCGCTTTTTCTTTTTATCTGTGTTAATCTGCAGTTTATCCCGCCCATGCGGGAAAAGGTGCGGTCAGGCTTTCCTCCGGCAGCGAGCGGAAAAAACCGCTGGAGCGTAAAAAAGATTTTATCAGGGCGGTCTGGGGCATAA
>DYOS01000073.1:9487-13534 GCA_020720405.1 Caldithrix sp.
CGGAAAAAACCGCTGGAGCGTAAAAAAGATTTTATCAGGGCGGTCTGGGGCATAATTTATCCTCTTCGGAAATTTAAAATTCTCTTGATGCGAATCAAGGTAGCTGATCCCGGTCTCGGTAAAATGGTGGGTATTAAAAATTCAGAGAGGACAAAATGAAGCGGCAGATTATTACAATAGATCAGGAATTGTGTGACGGGTGTTCGAACTGCATTCCGGCCTGTCCGGAAGGCGCTATCCAATTGATTGACGGGAAAGCCCGATTGATTAGCGACCTGTTTTGTGATGGTTTGGGTGCCTGTCTTGGCCATTGTCCGCAGGGGGCCATTACCATCGAAGAGCGTGAAGCGGAGCCCTATGACGAGCGGCAGGTGATGGAGTATATCATTCCTCAAGGCAGGAACACCATTTTAGCGCACCTTGAACACTTAAAAGCCCACGGTGAAACTGCTTTTCTGCAGCAGGCCATCCAGGTTTTGAATGAGCACGGCATCCGGGTGGAAGATCGGCAGGAACACGACCATCATCACCATGGTCATAGTTGTCCGGGTTCGAAACCCATGCAGTTTGATTCCGCCCCGGCGGAAAACAGCGCCGCCGCCAAACAGGTATCGACGCTGACCCACTGGCCGATACAGATGCATTTGATTTCACCGCGCGCACCTCAGTATCACCATGCGGACTTACTTTTGGCTGCGGACTGTGTGGCCTTTAGTGTCGGCGATTTCCATCAGACTTACCTGCGCGGCAAAGCACTGGTTATGGCCTGCCCCAAGCTGGATCACGGTCAGGAGATCTACCTGGAAAAGCTGGTCACGCTGATTGACGAAGCACAGATCAACACGATTACGGTGATGATAATGCAGGTGCCGTGTTGCGGCGGCTTGCTGGCGCTGGCCCGGGAGGCGGTCAATAGAGCATCACGTCATGTGCCGATAAAAGTTTTTGTAATGGGTCTGCAGGGTGAAATTTTATCGGAGCAGTGGGTTCAGTAAATAAAAGTCCTGACGAAGATGCACAGGCCTGCCCGTATTTGCGGACAGGCCTTTTTTATTTGTCTGATGTCACATGTTTTTAAATAAATGCAAAATATGTAGAAATACTATTGCAAAATCTGGTTTATGACGATAAATATGGTCGTTCGGTCAAATTATATTACAAAAAAGACAAACAATAAAGAACAGGAGTTTTTATGACAGTAGCTCAGATTCTGAAAACCTGCAAAGAAGAGAATGTAAAATTTCTTCGTCTGCAATTCACGGATATTTTGGGTCATAACAAAAATGTGGAAGTACCCGAGTCGCAGTTCGAAAAAGCGCTGGAGGGTGAAATTATGTTTGACGGGTCATCGATTGAGGGGTTTGCCCGCATCGAAGAATCCGATCAGTTACTCAAGCCGGATCTGGATACTTTTGTTATCTTCCCGCTGGATTTTGGCAATGGTAAGGAAGCCCGCATCATCTGTGACATTTACAATACCGATCACACACCTTTCGCCGGCTGTCCACGCTTAACCCTGAAACGCAACATGAAAAAGGCGGCCGACATGGGTTATGTCATGGTCGCCGGACCGGAGCCGGAGTTCTTCCTGTTTATGCGCAACGAAAAAGGTGAAGCAACAACGGAAACTCATGATGATGCCGGTTATTTTGATCTGGCGCCCTTTGATTTGGGTGAAGAGTGCCGCCGGGATATCGTTAATGTGCTGATTCAAATGGGTTTTGAGATTGAGGCCGCCCATCATGAAGTTGCCCGCGGTCAGCATGAAATTGACTTCCGTTATGAGGATGCCTTAAAAACAGCCGATAATATTGCCACTTTCCGTTGGGTTGTCCGCAAAGTAGCAAAAGATCATGGTTTGCACGCCACCTTTATGCCCAAGCCGGTTTATGGAATCAACGGCTCAGGTATGCACGTACATCAGTCGCTGTTCAAAGGTGATAAAAATTGTTTTTATGACGAATCAGCCAGGTATCAGTTAAGTGATATCGCTTTATATTATACGGGTGGTATTTTGAAACATGCCCGCAGTTTTTCGGCAGTGACCAATCCAACGGTTAATTCCTACAAACGGCTTGTACCCGGTTATGAAGCCCCGATCAATGTCGCCTGGTCTGAGAAGAACCGCAGTCCGCTGGTTCGGGTACCGGGTAAACGCGGCAAAAGTACACGTATTGAGGTGCGCATGCCGGATCCGGCAAGCAATCCATACCTCTCACTGGCTGTCATGCTGCGCGCCGGTCTGGAAGGAATTGAGCTGAAGATTCCGGCTGGTGAACCGGTCAACCGGAATATTTTCACCATGAGCAAACGCGAAAAACAGCGTCTTGGTATCAAAGAATTGCCGGCCAATCTGTCTGAGGCCGTTGATCTTCTTGAAAAAGACCCCTTGATGAAAGAAGCCCTGGGCGAACATATCTTTGCTCATTTTGTTGAGGCCAAAAGAGCCGAATGGGCTGAGTACATTTCTCAGGTTCATCAGTGGGAACTGGATAAATATCTTTCGACTTATTAAAAATAAACCGGATGTTTATGATAAAAAGGGCAGTCATTGGACTGCCCTTTTAGTTTAAGGGATTATTTCAAACCCAGAACTTTTTTAAGCACCATCCGAGCCATACCCGGATTTTCTTTTAAGCGGCGGGTGGAATAGGCGTACCAGTCCTTGCCGTAGGGAACATAAACCCTTAGTCGATGTCCGGCAGAAACAATAATATCGCGAAGTTCTTCATCGACACCTAAAAGCATTTGAAACTCATATTCATCTTTATTCAATTTCAGCTTTTCAATCACCGACAGGGCATGCCAGACTAAAATTTCATCATGGGTGGCGATACCGACATAGCATTTATTGGCCAGTAATTTTTCCAGATTAAACTTGTAATTTTCATTAACGATGGGCATGTCTTTATAAGCATCCGCCCGCGGTTCGACATAAATACCTTTACAGAAACGCAGGTTCGCCTTCTCATCGATAAGCCGGTTTATATCCGCAGAAGTGCGCCGCAGATAGGCCTGGATAACCGTTCCCACATGGCCTGCAAACTCCTTTTTCAGCCGCAGATAGATGTCGATGGTCTGGCTGGTGGTGTGGCGGTCTTCCATATCGATGCGTACAAAATTATTGTACGATTTGGCCACTTCGATAATACCGCGGATGTTCTGGTAACAGAACTCGGGATCGAGATTCAAGCCCATGTGGGTCGGCTTTACGGATACATTGGAATCGAGTTTTTCTTCGTCAATGGTTTTCAGCATTCGTTTGTATTCTTCAGCGGCTTCCGTGGCCTGTTCTTTGCGGCTGATTTCCTCACCGAGCAGGTCCATGGTCGCCATCATGCCCCTGGTGTTCAATTCTTTAACTTTACGGACCGCATCCTGCAAATCCGGCCCACTGATGTATCCTTTAGAGAAATAGCCGACTATTGGTTTGGGGACAAAGGGGATGCCCCAGACGATCAGTTTATCAAACAGACTCATATTATATTCCTTCACTAATCTTTAAGTAAAAGCAGTTTTAGCTTAAAAATTTACCACCTGTTGACAAGGTTGGCAACAGGATTTTTATAGGTTGTAATAATCAGTAAATCATAAAAAGATAAAAATTATAAAGATATATAAACAGATAATCTCCATCCGGTGTGTTGAACTTTATTATTGTAATTTTGCAGGCTGGAAATGGCCGGCAAAGGAGCCTGACCCATATTGCAGACTGCCCACTTTAAAGTTTTTGACCAGAAGGCCGTTGAACTGCCAGTCTGACCAGCGAAATATATAATTATCGGTTTCAGACTGGTGGCAGGTTGAGCAGAGGAAAATGTTGTAAGTGCGATAGAATCCGGTTTTTAAAACAAAAAAGTCCTCCGATCCGTCGGGGGGCTTTTTTATAACCTATTTGTTTTTGACAACTTTAAATTGATAAAATCTGACCATCAAAAAAATCTCCAACCGTCTCTTGAATAAAATATTTCTGTTCTGTAAACCTGTCCATAATTTTAATCCTGTTCGGGCAGGAAGCCCGCGGCTCTTGTTTTCAACAGGGATGTT
>DYOS01000074.1 GCA_020720405.1 Caldithrix sp.
CTCCCGCCCGGGCGGGATGACGTGCTGTGGGCTCTTCAATTCCCAATTCCCAATTACCAATTACCAATTACCAATTACCAATTCCCAATTCCCAATTCCGGGTTCGTGTTAATTCGTTCTGTGCCCGGCTCTGTCGGGTAACTCGTGGACAAATATTTTTGGATTCTTCAATTTCTAATTCCTTCTTCTGCCATCATTTTTTCACATTAAGCAGCACCAGCAGACCCAGTACAAAAAATATCAGATTGCCAATCCAGGCGGCCAGCCAGGGTTCAAGCTGACCCTGATGACCAAAAACCTGCCCGGTGCGGATAATGATGAAATAAACAAAGGTCACAATCAGACCCAGCCCGAAATTCAAACCCATTCCGCCGCGCCGTTTCCGTGAAGCGAAGGGCGCTCCAAGCAGAATAACGATAAAATTGGAGAAGGGCAGGGAAATTTTCAGGTGCCGGTCAACCAGCCAGCGGTTTGTATCGGCGCCCAGAATTTTTAGCTCATCAATATAGCGGTTCAGATCGGGGTAACTCATCTCTTCGGGGCTGATCTGCAGTTCCAGTAAATTTTCCGGTTTTATGCGCAAATCGGTCAGAACCGTATCATCAATCGTATGGATAAACTCCTGTCCGTCCCGAAAATGACGGATGGTAACATCGGTCAGCACCCAGGTTGTATCGACCCAGCGCATAACCGGCGCATCGATCCGCTCGGCCAGGGTACTGCCCTCGATGCGCTGAATACTGACCTGCCGTCCCTGGTTCTGCTTCCCGTTGAAATACTGAACGATGACTTTGCGGGTTGGTGAATCCTGAATATAAATATTGGCGCGTGAAGTCTCCGATGGCCGGGTTTTGTTGTTTATGTCGTAGCGGTACAGGTCCAGCCGCTCCTGATTGGCCGGGGGCACAACAAATTCATTAAAAAACCCGGACAGAATACTGATCAGCAGGCCAAAAACGAATAGAGGCGCCAATAGGCGGTACAGACTGACTCCGGCTGAAAGCTGGGCCACCACCTCATTCTTTTGTGCCAGTCCGCCCAGGGTAAACAGGGAGCTGAGCAGGATGGCAATGGGCAGAGTCAGGCTGATAATATAGGGTACATACAAGGCGTAATATTTTAGAAACTGCCCGGCTGTTGCGCCGCGGTCGATAAACCGGGAAACATTTTCAATCATATCCACGACCAGGAAAATGAGAATCCAGGCAATAAGGGAAATAAGCAGGTTTTGTGTAAACCGTTGCAGAAGATATTTGTCAAGAATTTTCATTGCCCGCCGCCGTTCACAGTATTATCCCGCCGCCGGAATAGGTTTTTCCAGTTATCCCAGCGGATAAACGATGCTTCGCGCACGGCGCGCCAGGTCAGGTACAAACCGGAAAACCCAACCACCACATTGGGTGCCCACATGGCGGTTACCGGACCAATCAGCATGCGGTCAGCCAGATCTTCGCCGCCAATCAGAAAAGCCCAGTACACCAGGAAGAAACCGATGCTCAGGCTGATTGCCGCGCCCATGCTGCCTTTGCGGGCCATTATACCGAGTGGTGCACCAACCAGAACAAAAACAATACTGGCAAAGGGGATAGAAACTTTTTTATGTATTTCAACCAGGTATTTGTTAGTCGCTTTCAGATTGCTCATCAGAATGGAGTGAATACTGTGAAAACGCTGTTTATGACGTTCGGCAGTCCGCTCTGCCTTCGACTGGGCCGAAGTCCAGCGGTCACGGTTGAGCAGTTGCAGCAGCTCAACCTGGCGGGAGGCAGCCTGTACCGAATCCGGCCAGTTTTTCAGCAGGCCGCGCACCTCGCGTAAAAGCTGGGTTTTGGTTTCGCGGGCTTTTTTTAACTGATCCGCCGAACGTTTTTCAAACTCGGTGATTTTTTTGTGCATCATGGATATGCTCATTTCCCGGTCGCCGCGGTAATTATCCTGTTCTTCGCTTAACTCAAAATCTTCGGTTGGAATGGCTACCACATGGCGGTTAAAAACCGAGCGTTGATACTCTTCGGGTTTATTACTGTCCAGTTCGTGAAACTCGCCGTCAAACAGGTTAAAAATAAGAGCCTGGCGGGTTGAGGAGTAAACCATGTAACCTTCCCGGGCCAGGATTGTTTTATTCCTTCCGGCTTCACTGCGGTCGAAAATAGTGATATTCAGCAGGCGTTCCTGGCTTTCTTCGGCCCGGTAATCGGGCCCGAGCAAGGTGCTCAGGCTGACCCACTCGGTTATATCCGGGGTTTCCATATCATCAACCAGAAAGGCATAGTTTTCCAGGTCATAAAAAACATGGGTCTGAATTTCAAGGGTTGGTTTTTTCTGTTTGATAGCCCGGAACATAACCCTGGCCTGATGGTTAGATTCGGGTAAAATCTGATCACTGAAATAGACCATAATCAGGGTCAGGGCGATACCGAGGTACAGCGACGGACGCATTACGCGGTAAATAGGAATTCCGCTCGATTTCAGGATGGTGATTTCGTTATCCGAGGAAAGCCGGCCGAAGGCCATCAGAACGGCAACCAGGGTAGCCATGGGCACGGCCAGGGCGACCATCCAGGCCAGGTTGAAGGTGATCAGTTTGGTAATAACAACAAAACCCAGCCCTTTACCGAAAATCTGACCGATATATTTGACCAGGAAATTGAGCAGGAGGATAAACATGATGACCGATAAGGCCATAACAAGGGGACCGAGATGCTCGCGGATAATATAGCGGTTCAGAATTTTCATAAAATCAAAATCCTTCAGTTTGGACTTTCGGACAGCAGGACGGCGCCCAGGCTATGAACGTGCGGCTAAATATAACCAAAATAGGTTCAGTGAGCTAAGATAGATGAATGCCATGCTTGAATTAAATTTTTACGCCCTTTATATTGGCCACTTCCAATTATAAATCAGGCTGTAAAAGGAGGTTGTCCCGCTTAATTTGCTACGGTTTTTCTGAAAATGGAGTAATGGCCTTACCACAATCCCTATGAAAAAAGCAGGACACGTTCTTACATCGTTATGTCTGTTGCTGATTTTTGGCGGCAGCCCGCTTTTCAGCCAGATCGGTATTCAGCCTCCGCCCCCGCCGCGCCTGGTTCAAATCTTCGAACCGGCCACTCTTCCCCTGGGAAAAATTATTGCCGACTCGGTTTTTAAAAACCTGCGTTCGAAATCCTTTGTCCGTACTGTAAAATTAGATTCAACCGGTCAATATGTTTCGGTTCGGGAAGCCATCGACGGGCGGGAGTTCCGTTTACCGCAGGTGGTAAGTATAGAAACCTATATTGAATTACGTCTCCGGCATGACCGCCAGGTTCAGTTTGCCCAGGCTTTTGCCAAGCTGATCACCCAGCAGGTGGAGCAGGGTTTCGGCGCTCTCGAACTGGAAATTCCGCTGCGTATAAAAAGCCAGACCTTTAACCGGATTTTCGGCTCGGACCGGATTGGTATGCGGGTGACCGGAAATATAACCTTCGATCTGTCCGGCCGGACCGAAAAACGCTCCGGTTCGGCGGTCAGTGCCCTGGAAGACCGCGGCACCTTCAGCCCAAAATTCCGCCAGACCCAGCAATTCACCGTGGAAGGGAAAATCGGTGAGAAAGTAACCGTTTCTGTGGAGCAAAACAGCGAGGCTGTCTCCGAAGTGGAAAATACACTTAAACTGCGTTACGACGGGGATGAGGATGAAATTGTCCAGAGTATCGAAGCCGGAAATATCTCACTTTCACTGCCCTCCACCAAGTATGTCATTTTCGGCGGCTCCAATAAAGGGCTGTTTGGTCTGAAAGCCCAGATGCAGATGGGCAATCTGCATCTGACGACCATCGCCTCGCTGGAAAAAGGCCAGCAGGAGGAACTGACCGTCAATGGTAGTGCTTCGGAACAGACCCATACCATCAAAGACTATGAATTTATCCGCAACCGCTATTTCTTTATTGACCTGGATTACCACGGTTATTTCGAACAGGGATTCAGTGAGGATCTGCAGCAGTTTAATTTCCGGCAGGGAACGGATGTGCAGTTTCTGGATGTCTATAAAACAGTTTACACAACAAATGATAAAGTCAACAGCCGCTTCGGAATAGCCGTTCTTGATCCCCAAAATTATGCCGCTCTTACCCCGTCTGATATGGATACCGTCATCGAGCGCGATGGTAAAACAGCCAAGGGTTATTTCCGCAGGCTGGAGCAAAATGTGGACTATACTTTTGACAAGTACCGCGGTTTTATTGCGCTTAACCAGAGTATAGGCAGCAATGAAGTATTGGCAGTTGCTTTTGCCACCTCGCAGGATGTGGCCCGGGGCAGCAGCGTCGGGACACTTGTAGCCAGTCTGGCTGACTCTGCTCAACCGGTTATTCTGAAACTGATCAAACCTAAAAATCTTCAGCCCAATACGACCTATCAGGAAACCTGGCCGCTGATGATGAAGAATGTTTACAGTCTGGGCGGATCGAATATTGAAAAAGACGGATTCGAACTCAAACTGGAATACAATGAAACGGAAAACCATGAGCGTTTTCCGGCCGGCGGCACAAAATCCTTTCTCAACCTGACCGGTCTCGATGTAACCGATGCTAATGGGGCGCCGCTGGATAACGGCGATGATCTGATCGATTTCAACGGGTATATCCTGAATTTTGCCCAGGGTGTTATGATTTTCCCGTCGCTTCAGCCTTTTAATCCGGGCAGCGCGGGAAAATTTGGCGAGTTTGCCGCGCTCGATCCTAAATACCTGGTCAATATCTATGATGAAAGCAACGAAACGACCATCCGTGACCGCAGCCGGTATGTCATGCTTGTCACCTCCAAAAGCACCAAATCTACCTTTGATCTTGGCTTTTATGTATTGGAAGGCAGCGATGTGGTTACTCTTAACGGACAGACGTTGGACCGCGATAAGGATTACCTGATTGACTATTTCAGCGGTCAGTTAACCCTGCTTTCGCCGGAGGCCAAACGGCAAAGTGCCAGTCTGCAGATTAAATATGAACGGGCCAATCTTTTCCAACTGGATAAAAAAACAATCGTCGGCGGCCGCCTTGAATACCGTTTTTGGGAAAACTCCTTTGTCGGGATGACTGGTTTATACCTGAATAAAACCACCCTCGATGAACGGGTGCGGGTCGGTCAGGAACCGTTCCAGAATTTTGTCTGGGATCTCAACGGCGCCCTGAAATTCAAACCGCGCTTCATGACCCGGGCCCTGGATGCTCTGCCGCTGATTGAGACCAATGCCGAATCCCAGTTTGATATCGAAGGCGAGTTTGCCCAGGTTCTGCCCAACCCGAATACCCTGAACAGCCCGACGACCGGCGATAATAATGGTGTGGCCTATATCGATGATTTTGAGTCATCCAAACGAACCACCACCCTGGGTATTCGCTACCGCACCTGGACACCAGCCAGCACTCCGGTCAAAATGAGTATTAATGGCAGCGACCAGAAAATAACCGATCTGGAAGGTGATAAAACCCGGGCTTACCTGGCCTGGTTCAATCCCTATTTTCAGGTGCCGATCAAAGATATCTGGCCCAACCGGGATGTCAATTCGCAAACCGGCCAGACCACCGAGGTGCTCGGTCTGGAATTTGCCCGGGCTGCAGAAAGTGACCCGGATAGTGCCTGGGGCGGTGTCATGCGCACTACGGCCAGTTTTGCCGATCAGCAGAAAACCAAGTACATCGAACTCTGGGTTTATGGAAACAAAGGCCGTCTGAATATTGACATTGGTAAAATTTCAGAAGACTGGTGGATCAAAGGTGAAAACCAGAAAAATGAACCAAGCCGCGGCAATCTCAATGAAGAGGATTTTGTCAATGACAACGATCTGCTGGATGATGGTGAAGATGTTGGAATTGATGGTATTGCCGATGGTCAGCCTGGTGATGATGATAAAGATAACTGGGGCACACCAAAAGAGAATGCGGTCAACCGGTATGATGGATATGATTACTCCCGGGTTAACGGCACGGAAGGCAATGGCGATTCCCGTGAGGCCCGTTATCCCGATACCGAAGACCTTGACGGTGACTATAGTCTGAATGTGTTTAATGAATATTTTGAATACAGTTTTTCCCTCGATTCACTAAATGCCGAATCACGCCAATGGATTGCCGGTGAGACCGAAAAAGGCTGGCGTCTGTTCCGTATCCCGCTGTCCGATTTTACCCGGGTCATTGGTCAGCCGGATACGAATTTCCAGCAGATTCTGGCTACCCGGCTGTGGGTCAGTGAATTGCCGGTTGATACTACGCGCATTTATATTGCCACTTTAGATTTTGTCGGCAACGAATGGGAAGAAAAGGGATTTGCCGCCAACGACTCATCTGCCTTTATTCTGAATGATGATGTTTTTTCCCTGGCCACCAACAACACCGAGGAAAATGCCGTGGCTGTGGAAGGTCTGGAACCCTACACTCCGCCGCCCGGGGTCAGCGGAACGCGGGACCGGATCACCAATACGGTGTCCAAAGAACAATCCCTGGTCATGCGCTTCTTCGATTTACCCGGCGGCCACCTTGCCGAGGGCAAAAAAATTCTGCTCAACACGCTCGATTTTCTGAACTATAAACGGATGCGCATGTTTGTCCACGGTGATCAGCAACTGCCTGTGGCCGGAACAGCCGACAGCACCGATTTACAGTTTTATATCCGTTTCGGATCAAATGATCAGAATTATTATGAAACCGGTCTGGATGTTTTTTACGGCTGGGCCAAAGAAAACAAAATCGAGGTCGATCTGGATGAACTGACCCGGATCAAGACCCGCCGCGATTCTTCTCTGGTCGATTTTCCCAACCGGCCAGATGATTATTTTCGCTATGAAACCGGTGCCGGAAACCGCTATTTTGCCATCCGCGGTAATCCGATTCTAAAAGCCATCCGCTTTATTATTGTCGGTGTCCGCAATAAAAGCAGCAATCCTTTTAGCGGCGAAGTCTGGCTGGATGAGCTGCGTCTTTCGGATATCCGTAAGCAGTCGGCCACGGCTCTGCGTGTGAAAACCAATTTTACCTGGGCCGATTTTATCCGCTTTTCAGCGGAATGGGAAAGCCAGGATGCCGATTTCCACAATATCAGCACCCAGTTCGGCGGCGGAAATACCAGTGAAACCCAAAACTACTCGGGCAGTCTGCGTCTGGATAAATTATTCCCGATCAAATGGGATATTTCCATGCCCCTCGATGCCCACGCCAATTTTAACCGCAGCATCCCCAAATATCAGCCCAAAACTGATATTCTGACCGGTTACGAAAATAATACCATCGATAAAAAACTGAAATCGCTGTTTGGTCTGCGCCAACTGGATGAGGAGCTGACCCCGATTATCAACACCAGTCAGGTGGTCGGCTTTGGAACAACGATAAACCGCCGTTCCAAGTCGAATCTGTGGTACCTGAAATACACCATCGATCAGCTTAAACTGGATTTTGATTATTCCCGCAAGAACAGCAGCAGTTGGGAACTGGAATACAATAAAACCGTGAATTATAGGGAAACCATCGGCTATTCCATCCCCTTTGGAAATGATAATTTTTTCAAACCCTTCGGCTTTATGAAATCGGTTCCGGTGCTGAAGATGATGAGCGATGAGAAAGTTTATTACGCTCCGGAAACGTTTCGTCTTAACCTGAATGTTTCGGATATGACCAGCAGCCAGAAAAGGCGGGAAGCAGAAACGGTAACCACAAATCTGACTACCGGCACCACCCGCGCGGTCAGCCTTTCCTACAAACTTTTTGATAACCTTTCTGCCAATTTCAACCGCACCCATACCAGCGATGCCGACGTGGTTGGTCTGAAACATGAACAACTATGGAAAGAGATTCTGACCAAAATGTATTTTGGTAAGGAAATCGATATCAGTCAGACGTTCAGCGGTGATTATAAGTTTTCAGCGTTAACCTGGCTTCAGCCCAGTTTAAATTATAATTCGACTTTTAATTATGGTCTGACCAATGCCAATAAATATAAAAATGCCACCAGCCGGGTTTCCAAACGTTTTGGGCTGACCTTCAAACCGGCTGATTTGCTGAAGAATATTGGTAAGGACAAAGCCAAAACAAAATCCAGACCGTCCAGGCCGAGCGCCCGCCAAAAAGAAGATGAGGAGAAAAAGGACGGTACTGAAGAGAAACCCAAAATTTCTTTACCCAATCCCTTCACTTTGCTATTGACCGCCCTGAGGGATTGGCAATCCATTCAAACCTCCTACAATATTGAGCAAAGTGTCGATCACCGCTACCTATCCGGCTTGCCGGACTGGCAGTTCCAGTTTGGCCTGACCCAGAAACCCGGTGTTCCGCAGGATGAGAAACTGACCGAAGAGGGCATTGTCCTTATTTCGCCCACGTTTCGTGAAAATCACGCCCTGCGCACCAACACCTCGCTGAAGTTCGGTAAAAATATTTCAGCCAACCTGACCCATGATTTCAGCAAGAACGAACAGACCTCAGATGGCGGGCTAAGCCGGAGCGGACAACGCAGTACGAATTACCTGACCCTCAGCGAAACACCGCATTTAGAGTATAAAGGACTATTCAATGACTATAAAAGTTTTGTCCCGGACTGGACGGTGCAGGTCAGCGGGCTGGAGAAATACCTGATTTTTCCTTCGTTTGCGACCAGTGTCAGTCTCGATCACGGCCACAGCGGCAAGTACACCGAAAGTCTCCAGTTAAGTCCGGCCGGTGTTTATGAGCCGCGCAGCCAGTCCTTCACCAATAACTGGGGGCCGCTGGTCGGTGTGAATATCCGCACCAAATGGGGTGTCACCGGATCAGCCAGGGTTACACAGAATACCACCCTGAATTCGACCATCGGTGCCGGGGCTTCCCGTTCGGAAACCAGTTCGCTGACGGCCAGCCTGGCTTTTTCCAAAACGACCGGTTTTAAAATTCCGATCCCGGTCTGGCCTTTTAAGGGTAAAACCTTTAAGAATGAAATCAATTTTAATTTGACCTATGATTCGAGCCTGAATCAGGTTTTTCAGAAACAGTATACGGCCACCAAGTTTAGTGAGCAGACCCGCAACACAGCCTGGAAACTCAGACCGTCGGCTACATACCGCTTCAGCAAGCGGGTGCAGGGCAGCATGTTTCTTGAATTGGGCGCCACCGAAAATAAAATTTCCGGGAAGTACTCCTACACCGAATTTGGTATCAACGTTAACATTGCCATTAAGGATTAACATGACCGGCTCATGGATAAAATTGATTATTGCACCCAAACCCGATCCGGCCGATTATCTTGGGCATATCCTGAGAAGCCGCGGGGCCGAGGGTCTGGAAGAAAAACCCGCTGAAATGATCGCTTATTTCAGTCCGGATCACTGGCCGCCCGGTTTCGCGGACGAGCTGGCCCCGCTTTTTCCCGGTCTGAATTTCTCTGTCCGGGAAATTCCCGATGAAAACTGGATGGAAAACTGGAAGGAAAATTTTAAACCGTTCACGGTAGCTCCGAATCTGATTATTGCCCCGGACTGGGTAAATCTAAAGGAGCCGGAGAATGGGATTGTTTTATATATCGCTCCGAAAATGGCTTTCGGCACCGGTCACCACGAAACCACACAGCTTTTGTTGACCTGGCTGAACGAAATGGATCTGACCGGGCGAAACGTTCTCGATGCCGGAACAGGGAGCGGTGTCCTGTCCATTTTAGCGGTTCGCCGCGGCGCCGGCCAGGTCACCGGGTTTGACAATGATCCGCTGGCTACCGAAAATGCCCTCGAAAATGAAGGACTTAACCCGGTGCCGGGTAAAATTAAATGGATTACCGGTACCTTAAGCGATGTTCAGGTTACAGCCTATGACCTGATTGTCGCCAATATCAACCGCAATATTCTGCTCGATCTATGCCCGGCCTGGCTTGCTTACACAAAACCGCAGACCCAACTTCTGCTGAGCGGACTTCTGATTGAGGACGAAGCGGAAATCCGCCAGACATATACAGCCAGCGGTTGGCAATGCACGGCCTCCCGTTATCTGGGCGAATGGGTTGCCCTGTATTTTAAAAAGGAAGGCGCATGATCCGTTATTTTGCACTACTCACCGTGCTTTTTACTTTTTCCGCCTGCCGGGAAAAACTGGCAGTTCTCAATCCGGGTCATGAACCCGAAGTGCTTGAGGTGCGCCTGCCGTCCGAATGGAATCTTTATAATTCCAGCGGGCAGAAAATTGAAGCGCAGGTGGCAGACCCGCAGGGCAATGAAAATATCAGCCAGGTCACCCTGACCATCCGCAATTCATCCGGCGCCGCGGTGTACTCGTTTTTATTATATGACGACGGCCGGGTTCTCCATGCTGAAGATGGCGATGTTCTGGCCGGTGACGGGTTTTATTCCAATATGCTCCTGCCTTCCGCCGTAACCACAGACAGCGGAGATTTTCAATTTGAAATTTCGGCGCTTGACCATGATGGACATCTCTCGCCCGACTATAGCGGTAATTTTCATATCGGCAAATACGCCGTGCCGCAAATTGAGGAATTCAACACCCCGGCCATTCTCATCTCTGGCAGCGTTGCCCAGCCGGTAACCGTTACGGTAAGCTCTGCCGCCGGAATTGACCAGGTTACGGCGGTTAAACTCTGGCTGTTGACCCTGAACGCAGAGACACCTCTGCTTGAAATAAACCTGTTCAACGACGGCAATCTGGCTCTGCACGGTGATGCCCAGGCCGGAGATTCCGTTTTCAGCGTGCTGATTGATTCGTCTTTTGCCGCCGGGCGGAAAGGAAATTACCGGCTGCGGACGGCCGCTTTTAATACTTCCGGTGATCCGGGTCCCTCCGCCACAGCGGAAATTGAATTGGAAAATACTGCTCCGCAGATCCTTGCCCTTTCGGTGCCGGAAACGATCAACCGTCCGGCGGAGCCGGGTGTTTTTAACCGCGATGTGCTTACCGCCCGGGTCCGGGATGAACAAAGCCTGGCCGACATCGATCAGGTTTATTTTTACTCCCGTAAACCGGACGGAACCTATGCCAACAATGGTCAGCCGTTTCTGCTTAAAGACAACGGGCTGGCCTTTGATATCAATAATCTGAGTGAGGCCGTTGGTGATGAAACGGCCGGAGACGGTGAATTTACCTATTCATTGCTGATCAACAGCGAGGCTCAAACCGGCTGGTACCGTTTCGAATTTTACAGCCGGGATAAAGTCGGCCAGGTTTCAGTTCTGGTCGCCGATTCCATCGAGGTTAAATAATGCGGATTTGGATTATTTTACTATTTGCTGCTTCCGTGCTTTTGGCTGGTCAGACTGGCCTGGGTAAGCTGCTCTCCCCGGGGCAGGTTAACGGTGAAGGCACCGGTTTTGAAAATAAGCTATATGGCAACGGCATCGTTGATCTTTTGGTTTATGGCGATACGGTTTGGGCAGCCACCGGTTACGGTCTCAGTCTGACCACCGACAGCGGTCAAAACTGGCGCTCTTTTACCTCCGCCGATTATACAGCCAAAGGCGGTGTGGTCGCCCTGCACCGTGATCCGCAAACCAGACGCATCTGGATTTCAACCGCTTTTGATACCGTTGCCTCAGGTGAAGATCTGAGTGCCGGCGGCGGTCTGGCCTGGACGGATGATCTCGGTCAGAATTGGACCTATGTCCGTCAGCCGGTCGATTCACGGGAGGAAACGAATTATAGTCCGACGACGACCGTTATTCAGAATATTTCCTGGGATATTGCCACGCTGGACGGCGTCGTTTGGATTACCAGTTGGGGCGGCGGTCTGCGCAGAAGCGCAGATAATGGTCAAAACTGGCAGGTGGTTACTGTGGACGGCAAACCCTTCCGCGCCGCAAATGATAACCTGATTCATCTGGGCTTTTCGGTTTTGGCCGAAAACGGCAACCTGTGGGTTGGCACGGCCGAGGGCATTGCCCGCAGCTCAGACGGCGGACAGACTTTTACTATTTTTACACACCAGAACCAGAACGAACCGATTTCGGGCAATTTTGTGGTTTCACTGGCCTGGCAGGAAGAAACCTCCAGTCTGTGGGCTGCCACGATTGAGTCGGTTGGCAGCGGTGAAATCCGGGCGGTCAGCACGACATCAACTTCTGGGCAGAGCTGGCAGACCTTTCTCTCCGGAAATTTTGTCCACCAGATCGCCTTTGATGGAAGCAGGGTTTATGTGGCTGCAGATGAGGGCTTGTATGTTTCCGAAGACGGCGGCGCCAACTGGTACAGTTTCGGTCCGATCCGCGATCAGATCAGCGGCGAAGAAATACTGCGCCCGCTGTTTTACTCGGTTGCCCTTAATGCGCCGCGGCTCTGGACCGGTACAGCCGATGGATTGGCATCGACGCAGAATAATGGATTTTCGTGGCAGGTTTTTCGCTCCTTTGTCAGTACCCGCGAGCAGAAGGATCCGGCGGTTTATGCCTATCCTTCTCCTTTTTCACCCTCCCGCCAGAATTATATCCGCTTCCAGTTTGATCTGAACCAGCCGGAAACGGTCACTATTTGCATTTATGATTTTGCCATGCAGCAGGTCGCTCAGATCAGTGAGGCCGAAACCGTTTCGGGCGGGGAAGCGGCCGACCGCAGCGTAAAATGGGATGGCCGGCGGTCGGATGGTGTGCAGGCGGCCAGCGGTGTTTATTACTTCAAGGCCAAAATCGGTTCCGAAATTACCTGGGGGAAATTTGTCATTATCAATTAACAGGATTCTGCTCCGCCGGGGGATGGCCGTGCTTCTGTTGATGGTCGGTTTTGCCCTGGCCGATAATAATGCCGGTTACGCCGGAGCTTATACCCGCTATGGCCTGGGCGCAGCGCATCTTTCTTTGGGTAGTAGCGGCACTGCCGGTGCCGTCTCGGGTTTTTCCTTCTACTACAACCCGGCCAATACAGCCGCCGTCGTTGAAAGAAATCTGACTTTATCCTACCGCTTTCTAAGCCTCGACCGCCGTTTTCAGTACATCGGCTGGCAGATGCCGGTCAAACCGGGCGGAGGCATTACCCTGGGCTGGCTGGAATCGGGCGATGAACCTTTTGCAGCCCGTTCTTCCATTGGTACAAAAACCGGCTCCATCCATCACTCGGCCAGCGCTTTTTATCTGAATTTTGCCCGGCCCTTCTCCGAAAAATTGTCGCTCGGTCTGACTTTTAAATACCTGCTGGAATACATCAATGACGGCACGGATGATTTTGATTACAAGTCTTCCGGACTCGGGTTTGATTTTGGATTGCTTTACTATTGGAATAAACAGTTGACCATTGGCGCGGCGGTTCGCGATATCAATTCAAAACTGAAGGCCAGCACAACCGAAATCTTCGAGCACGGCGGAACGACGATCGATAAATTTCCCGTGCTTTACCGGCTGGGCACTTCATATTCACCGCTCGGGCAGGTCAAAATATATTATGATTTTGAATTCAGTAATAAAAAGGCTTACGATCATCATGCCGGAGTTGAACTGAAGCATGGCCGAAATCTCGCTCTGCGCCTCGGCCTGGATGACGGACAGTTTGCATTTGGCAGCGGCTTGGATTTCAGGATGAGCCGGGTTATCAGCCACC
>DYOS01000075.1 GCA_020720405.1 Caldithrix sp.
TAAATTCAACCGAAAAACCATGCCAGTAGAGATAGTCCTGATAGCGGTCGGACTGGTACAACTCTTTGATGAAATCGCTGACCGCTTGTCCGGCGGTAACCATCTGCAAACCAATCACATCAGGCTGACCCAATCCGGCCGGCCGGAAAAAGTCGGCGATACACCGGCCTTTGCTCTTTTGCTGGCGGGGAAAATTAATACTGACCGTAGGTGATGTTTCCTTTTCATTTTTGAAAATATGCAGCATGTCGCCCTCGGCCTGGCAAGGGAAATAACCGTAAACGACGGCCGGCTGCAGCCGGTTACCGGTAACAGCCAACTCTTTTAATTTCTGAAAAACCGGTTCGATCTGTTTGAGCGGGGTCTTATTTTTAAAACCCCATTGACCGCGGAACAAAGCGATCGGGTTTATCCATTCGAAAATTGTTTCGGCGGGCAGACTGGTTTCGGTGCGCCAGCCCCAGAACGGAGGCATGGGAATTACGGCTGGTTTGGCTTTATAAACGGATTGCACCCGGGCTGCGGCAGGTGCTTTTGGGGTTCGTCTCTTTTTGAGGCCAGCTTGTTCCATGCCGCCTTTTTCCAGAGACTGCATTATTTTCAATCCGTCAAAGGCATCTTTGGCATAGAAAAGGGATCCGTTGTACTCTTTCTTCAGGTCGTCGACAAAACTGCGGTTAAGGGCTGCCCCGCCCAAAATAACCGGCAAATGGATGCCCCGGGCGTTAAACACACTTAGGTTTTCCCGCATGACCTGGGTTGACTTGACCAGCAAACCGCTCATGCCAATGGCCTGAACGGTTTCAATTTCCAGGGATTGGATAAATTGCTCAACCGGGATTTTGATACCGAGGTTAATGACCCGGTAACCGTTATTGGTCAGAATAATATCAACCAGGTTTTTGCCAATATCATGCACATCGCCGCGCACCGTGCCAAGCAGAAGAACACCGCGGTTGGTCTGTTCTGTTTTGGGCATAAACGGTTTCAGAAAATTTACCGATTTTTTCATGGTCTCGGCAGACTTGAGTACAAAGGGCAGCTGCATCTCACCCCGCCCGAACAGCTCACCAACCTGACGCATGCCTTCCAGCAGAAAATTATTGATGATCTCCAGGGCATTGTATTTCTCAAGTGCCTCCTGCAGATCGGTTTCTATCTGATGGCTTAGCCCGTTGATGATCCGGTTGATCAGCCGGGATGGTAAATCGGTTTGGATCGTTGTGGCCACAGGTTCCCTTGCCGGCGAATGGTCTTCATAAAAAGCCAAAATTTCAGCCAGCGGATCACCGCTGCGCTGATCATCGGCGATCAGCCTTTCCATCATTTTTTGTTCGCTATCCGCTATGGAATGCAGCGGCAGGATTTTTCCGGCATGCAGAATGGCGGCATCGAGACCGGCTTCTATAGCCTGCTGCAGAAATACCGAGTTGAGAATGCGCCGGGCCTCCGCTTTGAGACCGAATGAAATATTGGAAACACCTAAGACGGTGAAAACACCGGGAAAAGCTGCTTTGATCATGCGGATAGCCGAGAGAGTTTCCTGCGCTGACCGTCGGTATTGTGCATCCCCGGATGCCAGGGTGAAGGTCAATGCATCGATAAACAGATCGGACCTGTGCAAACCATGCGCCTCGGCCAATTCAATCAGCCGCCGGGTTATGGCTGTTTTCCGCCCGGCGGTTTGAGCCATACCCTGTTCATCAATGGTCAGAGCGACAAGGGCCGCGCCGTAAGTCCGGCAAAGCCGGATAATTTCCACGGCCCGTTCTTCACCATCTTCGAGGTTGACGGAATTAACAATTGCCCGGCCGCTGATCCTCTGCAGGGCGGTTTCGATGGCTTCGATACTGGTCGAGTCAATCATCACCGGGACGGTGATATGCTGATTGATCAGCGGGATAAACCGGGCATAGTCTTCAACTTCATCCCGGCCGACATAAGCCAGACTGACATCGATGGCATGCACCCCTTCGGCTTCCTGACTGCGGGCAATTTCGGTCATGCCATCCAGATCGTTTTTCAGCAGGGCATCACGGAATTGCTTTGAACCGTTGGCATTGGTTCGCTCACCGATAATAAACGGTTTGGGATTTTGCTCAAAGCCCGAATGGCTGTACAACGATCCTGCCGCCGGCTGAAAAACGGAAACCGGGTGCAGCGGCGGATTGGAGGCGGCTGCTTTTTTAACCACCGCCCGGAGATGATCCGGTGTGGTACCGCAGCAACCGCCAACGACTGAGGTATTAAAATCATGAATAAAATGATCAAGCTCTCCGGCCAGGTGATCCGGCGTCAGGTCATAGTGCAGGTGTCCGTCAATATTTTTGGGCAGACCGGCGTTGGGGATCACCGAGATGGGAAATGGTGAATTTTTTGCCAATGTTTGCACATGAGGCAGCATGGCCTCCGGGCCGGTGGCACAGTTCAGTCCAAATATATCAATCGGGAATCTGCTGAAGGCGGCCAGGGCAGCCATCATATCGGTACCGAGCAGCATGGCGCCGTTTGATTCCATGGTCACCGACAACATAAGCGGTAATCGCTTCCGCCTTTCCCTCATTAGCCGGGTGACAGCATTCAGCGCCGCTTTAGCCTGCAGAATATCCTGTACCGTTTCAACGATAAATAAATCTGCACCGCCATCAATCAATCCGGCCGCCTGAATGTAAAAGGCATCAAATAATTCTTTGTAACTGATCTGACCCAGGCTTGGCAGGCGTGTACCAGGCCCGATGGAACCGGCCACATACCTCGGCCAGTCAGGTGTGGAGTAACTGTCAGCGGTTTTTCGGGCCAATGCTGCCGCTGTTTTGTTTAACTCGTATGCCCGGTCGGCCAGACCATATTCGGCCAAAACAATGGCATTTGAACCAAAGGAATCGGTTTCGACAACATCGCAGCCAACAGCCAGAAATGCTTCATGAATGGAAGCGATGGCCTGCGGTCTGGAAACCACAAGGTATTCATTACAGCCTTCATAACCCATGAAATCATCGGGCGATAGATTCTGGCGCTGAATATTGGTGCCCATGGCGCCGTCAAAGACGATTACTTTTTGTTTCAGCCGCTCGTAAAAAGAAATGGCCATTTATAATTTCCTCAGATAGCGGACGACCTGGCTAACCGAAGTCGGGTCGTTCATCACATAAAAATGCAGACAGGGAACATTGGCTTCCATCAATTCGAGAGCCTGTTGCTGGGCATAACGGATGCCGGTTTCACGCACTTCATCATCGTTTTTTGCTTCCTGTATCTGGGTTACGAGATCATCGGGCAGACTGATGGCAAAAGTTGAGGGTAGCGTGTGCAGATGTTTCTTCCGGGTTAGTACTTTCAGGCCGGGGATGATCGGAACGGTTATTCCGGCTTCCCGGGCCTTCTCTGTAAATCTGAAGAAATCCTGATTATTGAAGAACATTTGGGTGACAATGTATTCCGCACCGGACTCAACTTTTCTTTTAAGATGGCGGATATCGGCGTCCAGCGAGGGCGCTTCAAAATGTTTCTCCGGGTAACCACCGACGCCTATGCAGAACGAAGTGGGCTCTGCGTTCAGGAGAGCGTGTAAATATTTGCCCTGATTCAGCCTGGATATCTGTTCGACCAGTTGAACTGTGGATTCGTTGACTGACTTTCCTTCGTTGATACTCTTCTTGTACCGGGTTTCATCACCCCGGATGGCCAGAATATTTTCTATGCCGAGATAATTTAGCTCGATCAGGGCATCCTCGGTTTCTTCCCGGGTGAAGCCGCGGCAGAGCAGGTGGAAAACCGTTTCAATATTGTAGCGGTATTTGATAGCTGCGCTGAGACCAATGGTTCCCGGTCGTTTCCGTTTAACCTGGCGCAGAAAACTGCCATCGGATTGCTCCAGGTATTCGGCATCGGCAGCCAGACTGGTCACATCAATGAAGGGCGGTTTGAAAACAATAAGCTGGTCAATGACATTGTAAACCGCCTGAACACTGGAGCCGCGCGTTGGCGGAATGACCTCAAAACTGATCAGCGGTTCGGATCGTTGGTTCAGAAATTCAATTACTTTCATTGGTACTGACTATGTTTGTGGAAGGCAGAATATTAAAGCGATTCAGATAAAAGGCAAGCTAAATGATAACCGGATTATTGAAAGGCTGTATGGCAAAAATTTTGTGCCATACAGCCTTCACAATACTATCGGTACAGGTTGATCAGGTATTGACCGACTTCGGCATTGTCAAGATAGGCACCCCAGCGCGGGTCTTTCTCATCGGCATATTTACCAAGCTCGGTTGAACCGGTGCCTTTGGCGAAAAATGGAACAAGAGTATTGGTGTGACTCTTACTGTTCCATTGCATGCCCGGCATTTGTCCGGCGCCGTTGGACTGTACTTCAGTCCAGCCGGAAAATGTGTCTTGAACACCGGTTAAATAACCGGTTTCATGGTCAGCAGAAATGATAAGCAACGTTTCATCCCAGGAGCTGTTCTTTTCAACCCAGTTTACGACAGAATTAACGGCATCAAGAAATTCAATTTCCTCTTCGATAACCCGGGCTGACTCATTGGCGTGAGAAGCCCAGTCGATAGCCCCGCCTTCAATCATCAGAACAAATCCATTCTTATTTTTGCCTAAAGTATTCAGGGCAGCCATGCTCATCGTATTTAATTGAGGTACATTATCATTTTTGGGTACATCACCAACTTTTTGTGATATTCCGGCGCGCTGTTCCTGAAGCGTTGAGCTGACCCGGGCAATACCGATCAACCGGTCGGGGGCATTGTTCAGGTTAATAGCGGCAAACTGAGCCGGTGATTCAATAAAGGTCCAATAATCAACCTGACCATCATTATTTTTATCATTTCCGGCTGTTCCGGAAACAATTTTCTGCCAGGTAGCTTCGCCGCCGGCTTTGGTAAAATCCGGTGTATTTAGCGCTTCACCCTGGGCATTGTAGTAGGGATGACCACAGCCAATAATAACATCAAGTTTACTCGATTCAACCATTTCAAAACCGATTTCCTGGTATCCATCCCGGGAAATATTATGAGCGCCAAAAGCTGCCGGTGTGGCATGTGAAAAAGGCACCGAGGTTACAACTCCGGTGGCCAGTCCTTTGACCTGGGCATATTCCATAACGTTTTTAACAGCCACTGAATCGGTATTATAACCAAGAAATCCGTTCCAGGTTTTGATGCCGCAGGCATAAGCTGTGGCCGAGGCTGCGGAATCGGTTGGTTTAAAATTAACGTAACTGGCATCGGCCTTTGCCTTATTGCCGTCATAATGGGGATTATCCTGGGCATAATTACTGAGTGAAATTTTTAAATCCATCTGCTCGTAAACCGGGCTCCACTTTTTCCCGTGCAGATAATAATGAGCAGCATATTTCTGATTATAACCGCAGCCGTCACTTATCATCAGAATAACGTTTTTGGGGTTTTTGGCAGACAGGACTCCGGCCAGGATTAAAATGATCAAAATAAATTTTTGCATTATGTTTGTCTCCTTTTTGGGAAAGTATAGGTGGTCAGTGTTAGGAAAGTATAAAAAAAAAGCCCTGCCAGAAAATGACAGGGCTTTTTTAAAAAATTAAGAGTTTAGTTCAGCGGAAAACCGATGGTTTTGCCGGCAAGATTGGTCAGATCATAATCGTACGAAGCTTGTTCAACCCCGTCAACCGTGATCACAACAGAAGCGATTGATGAACCGTCACAGCTGATAGTGGCCATATACGGGGCCATTTCAACAGACATATCTCCGGTCAGAGTAACCGATGAGAGATTAGCCCGGTTAAAAGAAAGTTCGTTAACATTCAGCAAGACATCAAAATTCAGCATGGCATCTTCACCATTGAATACAAGATAATTATCTTTTTTATACTGACCATTGCCGGTGAATACCTGTACATCGGTGTTGATTCCGGACCAGTCGCCCTGCAGCAGATATTTGAATTCAACACCGTAAGGATCACCGTCAACAAAACCGTAGGTACCTTCAACCAACCAGATACCGGTCATATAAGTAGAGTGTTTGGCCTTTTTCACAACTGTACCGCCTTTTGCGGTAAAATATTGTTGTTCACGATAATAATGGGCATAAAAAGGCGGCTGATCAACAACCTGTTCCCAGATGTGTTTTTCGCCGGTCCAGCGGTAAACATCATCGGCTTCAACCATGGAACCAGCCAGATCTTCCGTGGCGATCAGATTATCCATGCGAACCAGTTGATCATTTGTGAAATTGAAAATTACATCCAGAACAACGCCAGACTCTTCCTGAACATCAGCCAGAGTTGGTTCAATGCTGTTGATCTGTTTGTTTTCTTCTTCCTTACATCCCTGTAAGGCGAGCAGAGCAAAGATGCTCAGGACTAAAATAAAAGACTTCATTGGTAATTCCTCCCTAATTTAAAAACTTCCACATATATGCTTTTGGTTATAGACAATAATCCTTGATTATTTTATCGACCCCCGGACAGACGCTTTGTGTTAATACTCACAGTTTATCATGATTTTTTCAATGAAAAAATCTAAAATTGTTAATCCTGATCATTTTATTTATTAACAGCCAAATATTAGTTGGATTAACGCCTACCGGTTCGGCTGCAGATCACAATTTCCGGGAATGGTAATGGTAATTTTTATCATTCAGTCATTTAGTGATCAAGATTTAATATCCAATTTCGAAGATTGGAAGACTTTACTTTAGATAAAAATTAAAAGATGGAGAATTTTATGATAAAAAAGAACTTATTGATTTATGGGCAATTAATTTATGCTCTTATCTTTTTATCAGTTTCCCTGGCAGTTGCCAATACACCTCCGGTTGCAGCAATTAATCACCCCGGTTTTGTACCGGTCGGACAGACCCTGACTCTGAGTGGTCTGCCAAGTAATGATCCCGATGGGAAAATAAATTCATATTTCTGGCAGCAACTGGGCGGACAGACTATACAGATTGGCACTCCCCAGGATTCAGTTGTTCATATCAATACAAACCTGATTCAGGGTTCGACTGAATTGATATTCCGTCTCGAAGTTGTGGACGATTCCAGCGCGCTGGATGCGGATACTGTATCGGTTATTGTTTTTTCCGAGGTGTCCATTGGCGAAGCCCGTGTAGCCGGTATTGATTCAGTTGTTGCATTCCAGGGTATCGTAACTGCAACAGAGATGGGTTTACCCTATTTTATGCAGGATTTAAGCGCAGGAATGGCCATCAACGACGGTACTGTCAATGGGCAGCTTAATCCGGGAGATTCGGTATTTGTAATCGGCAGACTAACCCAGGTTGGCGGATTAATACAGATTGGCCATATAGATTCTGTCTCGGTTCAGAATACTGGTAACTCTCTGCCGGAACCATTGCCAATAATGGTGGCTGGTTTAAATAGTGGCCAGTATGAAAGCCGTCTGGTTATTATTGATTCACTTAATTTTACCAGTGGTGTCTGGCCGGCTGCGGGAGAAGAAAGAGTACTTCAGCTTGCCGACACCTCCGGCGATGTGTCGCTTTGGTTAAAACCGGCAACCGATATTGACGGCAGCTCAGAGCCAAATTGGCCACTGATAAGCCTGACCGGAATTGCCACAGTCAGTGACAGCATTTTAATCTGCCCGCGGAACCGGAATGATTTGGTCGGATCTGCCCCGGCGATTTATAGTCCGGTCCGCGCCCTGCGGGTCAGAACAGTTCCGGAAGGTGCGCTGGTCAGGTGGAAAACAGGCCGGCCGGATGTAAAATTAACCTATAATGATGGAAATCCCGGAGCCATTTGGGAACTTTCCAGTGAAGTTAATATGGGTGTCGTCTTTGATTTGTCCGCCTATCCCGGGGCGACGCTCGAACAAGTTAATTTCCTGCATTTCGGCCGTGGGATGTTTTCCGGAACCGCCTGGTTTAATTTGTATATTGTTGATTGGTCGGCCATGCAGTTGATCCGCAGAATGGACAGTCTGAGCGTAGATGTGGAAGCAAATAATGCCGTTACCAGCCAGGGTTTTGAAATCGGTTCTATAGATCCGGCGGTTGACTCAATTGCAATTTGTATCCAGCCCCTCACCATCGCTGGGGGTAAATATTTTCCTTCGGTCTTAACCGATCTGAGTGAACTGGTGGTTGGCGTAAATTACCTGATGCGTTTTGAGCCACTTGAGCCGGTCTGGGAATTTTATGAATATGAATTAGCTTCAGGTGAGGAGCCATCTAATATCAATATTAATTTGTGGATTGATCTGAATGATGGCAATCCTGGCGACTTAGTAAAGCTCGAACCCGGTCTTCCGCAACCTTCTTCCAACCCGGTTACCGGGTTTAAAATATTCCGCGGCAGCGCGCTGGTACCTGCTGCCGAAATAGGTGTGGCCCCGGCGGAGGCCCTGTCTTTTACCGATACTGAAATATTTAATAATCCGGGTAATTTCAATTACGCGGTTACAGCAGTGTATGATGATGTTTTCTCGGATACGGTCTTCACATCTTATTCACACCCTTTCTTCCGAAGCTTATATGATACCCGAATGGATAATGACTTTAACGGTGTTCCGGATTTAGCCGGTGAAACGGTTTCGGTCAGCGGGGTTGTGATTAGTCCCATATTGTCTGATTCGCTGGAATTCTTCTTGCAAGAAGGTTACTCGGGGTTGAGAATCAACACAGAGAAATTCTCATTCCCGGTGAACATCGGAGATAGTCTGTTTATGATTGGACAGGTTGGGCAGGATTCCGGCATGACGACGCTGGAACCGCTTAGCCGGGATGACTTCTTCTTCCTGAAGGGCGGATCGGAAATCGATACCATACTGGGAGATTCTTCAGTGCTGAGCGAAGAAAATGAAAGTATGTTGGTTTTCCTGGATGATCTGCATCTCCTGAGTGATCCCTGGCCGGCTGAGAACACGGATGGTTTTGTTCGTGTTGCTGATCAGACCGATACACTGACTTTGTTTATTGATCGGCAAACCGGCCTGGATGGCTGGACGCCACCGGCCGGTTCATTTAATCTGACCGCGATTGTGATTCAGCAAACAAGTCAGGACAGTCTTCTTCAGAATTATTATCTGCTGCCCCGCCTGATTTCTGACTTTTCACCGCTAACCGGGATTCCCGGTGAAACGGAAAATCTGCCGCTTGCATTCAGCCTGGCCCAGAATTATCCGAACCCGTTCAACCCATCTACAAAAATTGTTTTCACCGTTCCGCAGGAAGAAAAGGTAAAACTTTTAGTTTATAACCTGCTTGGTCAGAAGGTGCACACTGCGGTTGACGAAAACCTTAAAGCGGGCAAATATGAGGTAGTAATTAATGCCTCCGGTCTGGCCAGCGGTTTATATTTTTACAGTTTGCAGGCTGGTGATTACAGCGCAGTTAAAAAAATGATTTTGGTCCGTTAATAAAATTATTTGTTATTTTTGAGGCTGCCTCGGCTTAGTGGGCAGCCTTTTTTTATTTCTGATCCGGCTCTGTTTAGTGACTCACCGCACTCAGTTCATTCATTTTCAGCTTAACTTTCCTGAATATCCAAATTTCAAAAGACGGAGGTCCGATGCGCTTCAGACGTATCCAAAAATATTTTTACATTTTGCCGGCGTTAATACTTGGCATCACTGTATTGCTGTTCTTGCCTGATAACGATTTGCCGGAAAATACACCGGCCAAACGGGTCAAGAAATTTTCAAAAGATCGCCGGATTCTCGAAGCACTCAAGCAGAATGTCCAGATGACCATGGATCCGGCCCTGGGTTATGTACCGACGGAGCGCCTCCGTCTGGCCAGAAATGTCGCTCAAAAACGCCTGGCCAGGAAAACATTTGAAAAATCGGCCATTTCCGATGCCAGCTGGACGGAACGAGGCCCATATGAGGTCGGTGGTAGAACCCGGGCTCTGATGTGGGATCCGAATGACGGCACTGGTAAAAAGGTTTGGGCAGGAAGCGTAACTGGTGGAATGTGGTACAATCCGGATATTACCACTGCTGCATCGGAATGGGTAAAAGTCAATGATCTGGCTGACAATATAGCTATCTCTGTTTTTGCTTATGATCCAAACAATACACAAATTTTTTATGCCGGTACCGGTGAAGGGTGGTTTACTGCTTCCGGACGCGGTGAAGGCATTTATAAATCAATAGATGGCGGTCTGAACTGGACGCAATTGCCATCAACCACCGGTTTTTATTTTGTAAATGATCTGGTGGTCCGTAATGAAAGCGGGACGAGTGTTATTTATGTCGGCAATGACGGAACAAATTATGAGGGCGCCTGGCATGAACCTTACAATACCGGTTTATGGCGCTCGGCTGACGGTGGTTTAAGCTGGACGCAGGTCATGCCCAACGTCCCATCGCTTACCCATGCATTTTGCCCTGCCGACATTGAAATAGCTGCGGATAACCGTCTCTGGATCGGAACCCGGCAAAATCCCTGGGGTGAGGGCAAAGGTACAATTCTCTACTCAGATTTGGGTACCTCGGGCAATTGGACAATTAATACTACTTATAGTGATCCAAATGGCACCGGAAGGGTTGAACTGGCCTGTGCGCCTTCCAATGCCAACGTGCTCTATGCAGTTTTCGAAAATGCGAATAACGTAGGGGTTATCCGCTATACCAGTAATAAGGGAGCACTCTGGAGTGATCGTACCGAACCGGATGACCAATATCCCTTTTCAGATATGACCAATGGCCAGGCCTGGTATGATTTGATTATCCAGGTTGATCCGAACAATCCAAGTACCGTTATTATCGGCGGTATCGATCTTTTCAAGTCAACCAATACAGGCACAAGCTGGACACAACTTTCGTTGTGGACAAGTATGGCTCCATTTTATCCAACACCGGTCGTACATGCCGATCAGCATCAGGTTTTGTTTAAGCCTGGTTCATCCACCCAGGTAATATTCGGGAATGACGGCGGTGTTTTCTATTCCGCCAACGGCGGCACCAGTTTTACTGAAATGAACAAAAGATATAATGTGACTCAGTTTTATGGCATGGCCATGCATCCTTCTGCAGCCAGCAATCACTTCCTGGCTGGTTCGCAGGACAACGGCAGCCAACGATTCAGCACAACCGGTTTGGGTTCCACCGTTGAAGTTACCGGTGGAGACGGCGCCTACTGCAATATCGATCAGAATGAGTCACAGTATCAATACACGCAATATGTTTATACCAATTTCTATCGCTCAACGAATGGCGGTTCCAGTTTTACAGGTTATGATCCGGGCGGCGATTACGGGCATTTTATCAATCCCAGCACCTTTGATAATACGGCCAATCTGCTTTATGCCGCAACCAATGATCAGAAATATCTGCGCTGGAATGATGCTCACAGTGGATCGACCTTCACTGAAGTTACGGTGACCAGTATGGCCACGGATGAGAAGGTCACCGCTTTAACCGTTTCTCCGAATACTGCCAACCGGCTTTTTCTTGGCACTGAAACCGGCAAACTGATCATCGTTGATGGCGCTAACACCGGCACCAGCAAAACCGGAACAGTCATCAATTCCGGCGCCGGGATGCCGGCTGGCTGGTTGAACTGTATTGTTGTTGAAAACGGCGATGACAACCACATTCTTGCGGTTTACACCAGTTATGGCATAGATAATCTCTGGGAAACAACCGACGGCGGCAGCAACTGGACTTCCCACGAGGGCGATCTGCCCGATATGCCGGTGCGCTGGGCGATTTTTCATCCCTATAATACCAGCCAGGTTTTTCTGGCCACGGAATTAGGGGTTTGGTCAACCGACAAGCTCAACGGTGAGAATACCCGCTGGAACCCGACTAACACCAATTTCGCCAATGTTCGTACGGATATGATTCAGTACCGTTCTTCGGATGATCTGATCGGTGTGGTTACCCATGGCCGCGGGTTGTGGACAACGGATGTGCTTGCCTCACCGACCGCCGGTTTTGATGTGAAAAACCGTTTGGTGTACATCAATCAACCGGTTGAATTTCTGGATGGATCAATAAAAGCTACTTCCTGGGATTGGGCATTCGGCGATGGCCAGACCTCAACGGTACAATATCCGACGCACAGTTACACCTTTGGCCAGGATGGCTATAAAAATGTTACCCTGACCATCAACGGCGGGGCCAGCTCCAAAACGGAAAACAATTTTATCCATGTGCTGCCCAACCGCGGCACGCCATACAACCAGAACGATGATGAGGGCGGCAGCTTTGATACTGGTCTGAATGATTTTGACGCGCTTGCCCTGACCGGCGGTATTAATATCTGGGAACGCGGTGTTCCCGGAAATGCACTAACCACCGTCAGCACCGGGCCCAATGTCTGGAAAACCAACCTGACCAGCGATGTTACTCTGGGAACCTATTCCTGCGCTCTGCAATCGCCCAGTTTTAATCTGACCAATGCCGGAACCTATACCCTGCAATTCCGGAAAAGTATGGAAGCGATCAACAGCAATGCACCCTTTGGCGTGTATGTCGAATACTCAACCGACGCCGGAGCAACCTGGCAACGTTTGGGCACAGATAACGATCCCAACGGCACCAACTGGTATGACCGCGGTCCGACAGTTGGTGCTCATTCGGTTACGCCCGGCGGTTATGCCTTCTGCGGAAATTATGATAATCAGTTGACTGCCTATGATATTTCTGCCCTGGCCGGGAGTAGCACGGTCTGCTTCCGCTTTGTTTTTATGATTGAAAAAGGTTGGACCAGCGGTTACAACGCCGACGGTTTTATGCTGGATGATTTTAAAGTGTTGGGTCCATCAAATGATGCTTCGCTGCCGGTTGAGCTTAACACCTTTACAGCCGGGCTGAACAATGAGAAATCGGCTGTGGAATTGAACTGGCGCACCGAATCGGAAATTGAAAATGCCTTCTGGCTGGTCGAACGGCGGATGAATGATCAGACCGATTTTGAACAGATGGCCAAGATTGACGGACATGGTACAACATCCGAGGCAACGGACTATCAATATCTGGATGCTTCGGTAACCGATGGCCAAACCTATATCTACCGTCTGACCGATGTTTCCTATACCGGTGAACGGACCAGCCATCAGGAAATCAGTATTATGGTTGATCTGCCAAAATCGTTTGCTTTACTGGGTAATTATCCCAATCCCTTCAACCCGGAAACGACCATCCGTTTTCAGATTGCCGAAAAGGGCCGGGTGAAGCTTGTGATATACAATCTGCTGGGTCAACAGGTACGAACCCTGATCGATACGGAACTGAAACCCGGCTTCCAGGAGATCCGTTGGGACGGCCGGGATAATACTGGTTTACACACTGCTTCCGGCGCCTATATTTACCGGCTTTCACAGGATGGCCAGGTCAAGGCCAAAAAGATGCTTCTCGTCCGCTAAAAAAAGTTTGAGTTAAAAAAAAAGCTGTCCTCAAAAGGGGCAGCTTTTTATATTTCAGCCAGTTGTAATTTTAAATTTGATCCGTAAATCGAACCCACAATTGGTTACACCGGATAAATAAGTAATGGC
>DYOS01000223.1 GCA_020720405.1 Caldithrix sp.
CTATAAGTCTAATAAAAACAGGGATTCGTCGCCCCGATAAATCGGGGCGGGTCGCTTCGCTCCTCAGAATGACAAAGCATGCAAGTTTCTCGGAATAACCAATGAAAACACCTTTTCGGCCGGGAAAAGAATTTTATCCGGCTGTACATTCCGGCAATTTTCCGCTAATTTCAAAGGTCGAAAATTCTTTTGGAGGTTCCCGTGAACAAGTTGGTTTTATCAGGAATTATTATGCTTTTTAGTTTGACCATATTAACCGCCCAGGAGGCGGATGACCAGTACCTCTGGCTGGAAGAGGTGGAAGGAGAGAAGGCGCTGGATTGGGCTAAAGCCCGCAATGAATCCACCCTGGTTGTGCTTCGCTCTCAACCCGAATTTCAAGAACTGTACGAGACCGGGAAAGAGATTCTTAATTCTCAGGAACGCATTGCCTACCCCTCAATTCAGGGGCGGTATATCTATAATTTCTGGCAGGATAAGGACCATGTGCGCGGTATCTGGCGGCGGACGACGGCCGAGGATTATCGCAAGGAAAACCCAAACTGGGAAATTCTGCTTGATATTGATGCGCTGTGTCTGGCCGAGAATGAGCAATGGGTCTTTAAAGGTACAAGCGGATTATACCCCGACTATGAAAAACGCATGGTGCAACTATCCCGCGGCGGCGGCGATGCGGTGGTAATGCGCGAGTTTGATGTTAAAACCAAAAGTTTTGTTGAGAATGGTTTTTATCTGCCCGAAGCGAAGGGTACTGTGGCCTGGATGGATCAAAATACACTTCTGATTTCGACAGGATTTGGTGAGGGCACCGTAACCGAATCCGGCTATCCGCGGCTGGTCAAAATCTGGAAACGCGGCACGGACCTCTCCGCTGCCGAAACCGTATTTGAGGGTGAACAAACCGATGTCGGCTGTTGGGGCGGTGTTATTGACACACCCGAACGGCGCTATGATATGATCACCCGCAGTGTGACCTTTTTTACCTCACGCAATTATATTCTCGAAGAGGGCCGGGCCATGCTGATCGATATTCCCGAAGATGCCCAGCTGAACGGATTCTTTAAAAAGCAGATGCAGGTCGAATTGAAATCGGACTGGGCGATTGAAGGGCATACCTACCGGCAGGGGGCACTTATCGCCATCGATTTTGATGCTTTTATGAATGGCAGCCGTGAGTTTGAAGTAATTTTCCAGCCCGATGAACGCAGCAGTCTGAACGGGGTAAGCTCCACTCTGAACTATCTGATTTTAAATGTCCTCAACAATGTTCGCGGCGAAATGTACCGGGCGGAATATTCAAAAAATGGCTGGCAGGTGAGCCGCATGGCTGTTCCCGAATTGGGCAGCCTCGGTGTTGTTTCCGCCGATGAAAACTCGGATCGTTTTTTTTATACCTACAATGGTTATCTGACACCGAATACCCTCTATTTTTCTGATTTTAAAACCTCAGAAAAAATTAAACAGCTCCCGGCCTTTTTTGATGCCTCCGGTTATACCGTGGAGCAATTCGAAGCCATTTCCAAGGACGGTACTAAAATTCCCTATTTTGTTGTTCATGACCGGGAGATGAAAGCCGACGGCAGCAATCCGACTTTGCTTTATGGCTACGGCGGATTTGAAGTATCGATCAACCCGGGTTATTCGCCGGTGATCGGCCCATCCTGGCTGGACAGAGGCGGTGTGTATGTGGAAGCCAATATCCGCGGCGGCGGCGAATTTGGTCCGAAATGGCATCAGTCGGCACTGAAGGAAAACCGGCAGCGGGCCTACGATGATTTTATAGCTGTGGCTGAGGACCTGATCACCCGGAAAATTACCAGTCCGCAGCATCTCGGCATCCGCGGCGGAAGCAATGGCGGTCTGCTGATGGGTGTCATGACGACCCAGCGGCCGGATTTATTTAATGCCGTGGTCTGTGCCGTGCCCCTTTTGGATATGAAGCGCTTTAATAAATTGCTGGCCGGCGCCAGTTGGATGGCCGAATACGGCAATCCGGATATTGCTGAGGAATGGGCCTATATCAGTAAGTATTCACCTTTCCAGAACCTGAAACCGGGCCTGGCCTACCCGCAGGTTTTCTTTTATACATCAACCCGTGATGACCGGGTGCATCCCGGCCACGCCCGCAAGATGGTCGCCAAAATGACCGATATGGGTTATGATGTGCTTTATTATGAGAATATGGAAGGCGGTCATGCCGCCGCCACAACCAACGATCAGCGGGCTTTTATCGGCGCATTGACCTATTCATATCTGTTGATGAAGCTGAAATAAA
>DYOS01000076.1 GCA_020720405.1 Caldithrix sp.
TAGCTTCCCGGGCCAGAATTTTGCCCTTTTGGGCAATGAGAATATTGCCGTTAAATGATTGGTTTTGCCGGATTCCGGCTAATAGTGAATCCAGCGCCACGCTGCTGCTGTCGGTTTCGGCATCATTCCTGAAAATCAGGTTTACCGGCAGGACCTGGGCAAGATTAATCCTGTTTTTTGCCGGATGCAGATTCCAGACTAAAATAAATAATAACAAAAATAAAAAGAATATCCGGGTCTTCAACATAAGTATGCAGTTTCTTTGTTCACTTGCTGCCGGTTGAATAATTCGGCAGAATTACCTGAAAATAATTTTACCACACCCGGCCGGTCAGTTCTGAACCGGAAAACCGGCCCTTCCCGGTCAGGAGAGAGCGGATCAGCAGCGATATTTTTCAATGCTTAATCCCGGTCAAAATTTACTTTAAGACCGTATAAATGGAAAGCTGAAAAACCACACTCTTTCCCACGCCGGTTTCTGATCAAGTAATTCTGACCGGATTTGCACTGCCAGAGCATACTGATCAGTGATTATAATTTTAGCAGTTGTTTAATTTCCAGCCAAAGAAGCAGAAAGGCACGTGCACCGCGTGAATTTGGGGCCGAGATATTGATCGGCTGACGGGTTTCACCCATTCTCTCAACATCGGAAGAATAAGGAATAACCGATTTGAAGAAGGGCAGCGAACTTACTGTGGTCAGACTTTCAATGGTTTCGCGATGCAATTTTTTCCTGCTCTCGGCCATTGAAATAAACGGAGCCAGTTTTTTAAGGCGCAGATTTTTGCGGATGAAAAATTCCTCCAGCTTTTGCAGCGTCATTACCGAAAGCGGGGTTGGAATAACTGGTACTAAAATCAGGTCGGCAGCATGAAGAATGTTTTCGGAGACCAAAGTCAGATTGGGCGGGCTGTCGATAAAAACCATATCAAAGTCATGCAAAAACCCTTTGATCAGCTTTTCAAGCTGCTTCTCTGGTTTATTCTGATCATTAAAAACCAAATCGAGATTTCGGTAGCCGATCACCGAAGGCAGCAGAAACAGTTTTGTATAATCCGATTCACGCAGCAGACGGTGGACTTTTTCCGGTTCATCCAGAAGGCTTTTTTTCTTTTGCCGGGCATCTGGCTGGATACGCAGGTAAAAGGCGCTGGCCGCCTGGGGATCGAGATCTATAAGCAGTGTTTTTAATCCCTGGCGGGCTGAAAGTGCAGCCAGATTCACGGCGGCAGCGGTTTTACCGACACCGCCTTTCATACTGTAAACAGCTATTACTGCCATTGGTCACCCCTCCCGCAAAGTGTGGAAACAATCAGCCTGCTTTCTTTTGAGTCGAATCGTTCAAAATCGGCAGAGAGCGAGTCACGGCTTTGGCTCAGCCGTAAGTGAAAAATTCCGGCCAGGGCGCCAAGCGCGGCTAAATATGCTGAACTGGTTTTTCGCCCGGCAGCCTTTTCTATGGTTTCCAGAATAAACCGGCTTTGAATACTCAGATCATTAAAATCACCAAAGGATGTCTGCATTTTGCGCAGTCTCTTCAGTAATTCAGCGGAAGCGGCCGGTTCAAAATAGGGCTGAAAGGCATCCAAAAAATAGCGCAGTTTTTTCGCCTCGATACGCACCGTGTGGATGGAAACGGCATCGGTTTCCGGGTGCATCAGCCGTCCTTTTCTAATCAGGCTGCGCAAGCGTTTGTCCAGCAAGCCGTTGAGCAGCTCAGGTGTTTCCGGCATTTCCGGTGTGAATTCCAATCCACTTGCTAAAAAATCCTGCCAGGTCTGCAAGCGGGTTTCGGTTTCAGGTTGGGCCAGCCACTGCTGAACCCGGTTTAGCTCAGTTTTTTGTTGATGCCGTAATCGGCGGAACAGGGGATCAATACCTGCTTTTAGTGTTTCCGGGAGCATTTGCCGGTATTCGGGCTCCAGCAACAGATAAACATCGAGGTCACGCAGCAGATTGGTTTGCCGGAAAACATCAGTCAGGTCCTGTTTAGCCCGAAGAATTTTTTCTGCCGGCAGCCATTGGCGAAACAGGTTGAGCAGGGTCCGGCTGCGTCGCAGATAAACCCGGAAATCGTGCAGGCATTCGGTATCAATATTTTTTAAAACACCGTCGCGGTTTTTCAATATCACCTGCAGATAATCCTGCAGAATCCGGCGCAAGGCCGATCCGGCGCTGAGACTGGAATCCAGCGATGGCCGGATATAATAACCATGAAATGTTTCCAGAAGATTCAGATGACTGAGCAGATCAACCGGGACAGCCGGATGGACCGGGCCGGCGGACAATTGCTGTTCAAGAATTTGAAATTCGTTTTCGTACCCTGTCAGGCTTTGCAGTTGAATAGTAAAAAACGGGTTGAACCGGTCCATGGTGTATTGGTTGATTTCCGCCCGGCAGACGGTTTTATCCAAACGGCTGGTAAAGTGGATGTTCTGGCTTTGTACCCGGCCGCTGACCAGCTCCAGCAGACGGCGTACACCAATGACAGGCTGCAGCAGCCGTTCAAGGTTTTGATTGGCAATGGTCGATACCTGATCTATTTTTCGCCGGGCGGCTCTATCGAAAATTTCAGTTGCTTCGGGAGAAAAAAGGGTGAGTCGATTCCCGGTTTGGCGCAGTACATATCCGGCCCGGAAAAGCCGGCCGTCGATGGTGTCCAAAAAGGAAAATAAAAAGTTACCCGGCGGAGAGATATCGGCGCTGAATCCGGTTGTAGCGGGAAACAATGAAGGGTCAAAATTGCCCTGTCCAATATAAAATGACATTCCTATTTACCTTCGGCCAGAGCCAGTACACCGGCCCCAATGACCACGGCGTAATCACCCAGTCCGGCGATGCGCAGCTCGACATTGGTGGATGGGAACAAGTGCCGGCGCATATGTTCGTCAATCATCGGAGCCAGGGTTTTGTGCATGGATTCGATCATCCCGCCGCCCAGAACCAGGCATTGCGGGTTAAGCAGGTTGACAATGTTGGCCATGCCGACCCCGAGATAACGTGTTGCCTGGTGCACAACTTCTTTGACCAGGGGATCACCGGCCAGATAAGCTGAGCTGATCAGGCTGCTTTTCAGTGTAACCTGCTCATTTTCTTCGCTGAACTCCAGGCTGCACGGCCGGCCGTTTTTCATTTCCTGATAAATCTGATTAGTCAGGGCGGCCTTACCGGTATAAGCCTCGAGGCAGCCGTTGTTACCGCAGGCACAGCGGGGTCCATCCGGATTCAGACAGATATGACCGATTTCTCCGGCGGAATGCCAGGCACCTTCAATAACCCGGCCGTCAATTACCAAACCGCCGCCGACACCGGTACCCCAGAATACACCGGCCACATCGCGGAAACCGCGGGCGGCACCATACTGCTGCTCGCCATACGTTCCGGCGTTTACATCGTTGATCACCAAAACCGGAATTTTAAAGGCTTTTTCCAGTACCGGCCGAAGCAGGAAATTCTTCCAGCCCAGATTGGCCGCCATTAGAACTTCGCCTTTGGCCTGATCGACGGTGCCGGGAAACCCCATCCCGATGGCTTTGATTTGTTTTTTATTGATCTTGGATTCCTGAATCGATTCAGTTATGGTTTGGTTGATACGTTCAAGCACACCTTCCAGGCCGAGTTCCGGTTTGGTCTTTTTTTTAACCCGGGATAAAATCTTGAATTTATCGCCCAGCTCGATAACACAACTCAGTATTTTTGTGCCGCCCACATCCACGCCGACGACCAGATTCTTAGCCATTATTGCCCCCGTTTTGTGCGTATTCCCGATACAATATGTGAATTAATCCATCTACCAGGCCGATTTCCGGCACTTTAATTTCTTTGAGTCCGGCCCAATTAAGAACAGCCAGATATATTTCAGCCGCCGGTACAATAACATCGGCCCGGTCGGGGCGCAGATCAAGATGCAGAATACGCTCACTGACGGTCAGCTTTTTCAGATTCCTGTAAATCTGATTCAGTTGCGACCGCTTCATCGTTTGACCGTCCTTCAGATTGGCCATGCGGTGCAGCTTGTTGATATTGCCGCCGCTGCCGACTGCAGTACGAATCAGACCATTGCCGCTTAAAATCTGAACCTGTTGTTTCAGCTCCTGCCAGGTGCGCTCACTGACCTGCCCCTTAAGCAGGCGGATGGTTCCGATTTTAAAAGAATATGAAACGGCCGGCTGACCGGGCAGAAAGCGGGTCAGTTCCGTGCTCCCGCCGCCGACATCGATATATAAATGTCCTTCATCCGGGTGGTCGGCTGAGTATTCATGATTGGCCGAAATAATTTCCGCCTCCAGCGGCCCATCGATAATCTGTAGATCGATGCCGCTTTCGCGCTTTACCCGTCCAATAATTTCAGTGCCGTTTTCAGCTTCGCGCATGGCTGAAGTGGCACAAGCCCGGTAGGACAAAGGTCCATACGCCGCCATCAGGTGGCGGAAGCCCTGCATAGTCAGAACAAGCTGGTTGATTTTTTCGGGCGAGATATGACGCCCGGTAAAAGCTTCACCGCCCAGGCGGAGCGGCATCCGGATCAGTGATTGTTTTTTGAAAACCGGCCGGCCCTGTTCTGTGTGAACAGCAGAAAGCAGAAGTCTGATAGCGTTGGAGCCGACATCAATGGCCGCGAATTTCATCACCCGGTTGATTCCTGTTTAATCAGTTCATCATTAAGCAGCCGGTAGAAATCACTTTGCAACCGGTAGCACTTCCCGCTGCTGTCTACCCGGAACGGATTATCCTGGGTCTCATTCAGGATACGGGCTTTTTGATTATCACGAAACTGGGCTTTCATAAAAACGCGCAGTTCTTCCTGCAAACGTGGATCATAGATGGGGGTGGCCACCTCAACCCGGTTATCTAGGTTGCGGATCATCCAGTCGGCTGATGAGATGTAAAATAATTCCTGGCCATTATTGGCAAAGACAAAAATGCGCGAGTGCTCAAGATATTTATCGACAATGCTGTAGGCTTCAATATTTTCGCTGATCCCGGGGATGCCGGGCACCAGTGAGCAGATGCTGCGGGCCATGATGCGGATAATCACTCCGGCCTGCGAAGCCTTGTACAGAAGATTGATCAGATCGCGGTCGACCAGGGCATTCATCTTCAGATAGATATGAGCCTTCCGTCCGGCCTTGGCATTATTAATTTCATTGCGGATCAGCCGGCTCCATTGCTGGCGCATGGAGAAAGGTGCCATAATCAGATTGCGGGTGGTTGGCACATTGTAATTGTTTTTAAAGAAAGTAAATATCCGTCTTACTTCATTGGTCAGGCGCAGGTCTGAAGTATACAACGTATGGTCGGAGTAAAGCCGGGCTGTAATTTCATTAAAATTCCCGGTGCCGATGGTTGCATAACGCACATTTCGGTTATCTTCGCGGCGGGTGATCAGGCAAAGTTTGGAATGGACTTTCAGACCGGGTACACCATCGATGACGGTAGCACCGGCATCTCTCAGTTTGGTGGTCCAGAAAATATTCGCTTCCTCATCGAACCGGGCTTGAAGTTCCAGCAGAACAGTAACCTGTTTGCCGTTTTGGATGGCACTGATCAGAGCATTGATAATCTTGGAATTTTTAGCGACCCGGTACAGGGTCATTTTTATCGAGCGCACCGCCGGATCGATGGCTGCCTCGCGCAGGAAATCGACCATATAATCATACGATTGGTAAGGATAATGAAGCAGCACATCGCGCTCTTTAAGAGCACGGAAGAAACTGGTTTTCTTATCGAAGAACGGCTGTGGGATGGGTGAGACCGCTTCATATTGCAGATGACGCGGACCAACTTTGGGAAAGTTTATAAAATTCCGGGCGTTGTGATAACGGCTTCCTGGAATCAGGTTATCAAAATTTTTCAGGTTATTTTTTTCCAGGATATAATTCAGCAGGTCTTCGGGCATCTCGCGGTCATAAACAAAGCGCACCGGGCGACCGGTTTCGCGTTGCTTCAGTCCGCGTGAAATTTTTTCAAAGAAACTTTTGGTCACGTCGTCACTGATGTCGATTTCGGCATCGCGTGTCAGTTTAATAGTGTAAGCTTCGATGATATCGTAATCAAAAATCGAAAAAACCTGTTTCAATCCAGAACGGATAATATCATCGAGCATGATGATAAAGGTGCGCTCGCCTTCTTTTGGCAGCACGGTAAAGCGCGGCAGTACATTAACCGGCACCTGAATCATGGCATACATTTTATCGTTCTGGTTGGCCGCTTTCGACAGGCGTATTGCCAGGTACAGTACCTGATTTTCCAGGTAGGGGAATTCCTTAAGTTTATCCACCAGGATGGGAATGAGGAAAGGCCGCACCTCGTGAATAAAATAATCGTTGACAAAATTTTCCTGTTCGGGCGAAAGCCGGCGCTCATCGATGATGTGAATGCCTTCATTCTCCAGTTCTTTCAGCACCAGCCTGAAGATGCGGTCAAATTTCCGGCGCTGTTCCATAACCAGGTCATGAATCTGGGATAAAATTTCTTCTGGCGAACCACCCATGACAACGTCAGCATCCGCATCGTATTCCATTTTTTCCAACCGGAGCAGGGTGCCAACCCGGACCCGGAAAAATTCATCCAGATTGGAGGAGAAGATTCCTAAGAACTTAACTCTCTCAAGCAAAGGTACTGAGGGATTGGCCGCCTCCTGCAAAACGCGGTCATTAAAGGCCAGCCAGCTTACCTCTCGGTTGATATAGGGCAGTTTTCTCGGCATATAACTAACTTTTCTGATGGTTGAAGGTGTACGAAATAATTTGAACCAGGTCATGGCTGTCCAGCGTGTTCAAGGCCTTGTGCAAAGGCAGCCAGCGCCGGTCGCGGATATTCATTTCCGGCCATTCGGCAAGTTCTTCGGTAACACGCATGGCGTATACTGAAACATGGCAGATGCCGCCCCATTTCTGGTAATGGAAATGGCCAAGGCTGTCTGTGGTTATCTGGCCGCGGATGCCGGCTTCTTCCCAGGCTTCCATCAGCGCTGCCTCGGGTCCGGTCATGCCGTCATCGATCAGTCCTTTTGGGATAATCCATCTTTTTTTGCGGCGGGTGGTGATCAGTAAGATTTCGATACGGCCGTCCGTCTCACGATAGGGAACAGCGGCCGCCTGTTGAAATTGTTGTCGCATAAAGTTTTATTTCAATTTCTCCGGGTGACACAGGTTTTTTTTGGAGCGGGCCGACCGGGCGCATTTCCTGCAGATATAACCGGGTTTCCTGACCAGCTTCAGAAAATGTTCAAAATCGTTTTTGTCCATTTCCTTGTACTCAAGTGTGCATAATTTAATTTTTGATTTTTTCATGCTTCGAAATACCAGGTTTTATTTCAGGAAAAGAAAGTCGGCTTTTCCATACCGGACATGATAAAATAGGGTGAAATTTTCATTTTTGAAATTATCGGTCATTTATTTTTTAAGGCCGGGTTTTGACTTATTTTTACAGGCACCTTCACAGAACAGGAATAAAATTTATGCCAACCATGAGAATCGGGCAGGTTAGCCCGGATGATCTGAACCGGATCATTATTTACCAGTCTGAAGACGGCAAGACCCGGCTGGATGTAAAATTACAGGAAGAAACCGTCTGGCTTTCACAATTGCAAATGATGGAATTGTTTGATCAGACAAAGCAAAATATCAGTTTGCATATTGGAAATATTTTCAATGAAAATGAACTGGTCAAGTCTTCAACCGTCAAGGAATACTTGACAGTTCAAAAGGAAGGTGAGAGAAATGTAAAAAGAAAAATTCTCTTATATAATCTTGATGTGATCATTTCTGTGGGCTACCGGGTTAAATCCCAAAGGGGTACTCAGTTCCGAATCTGGGCCAATAAAGTATTAAAGGATTATCTGGTTAAAGGCTATGCCCTAAATGAACGACGGTTGACCGAAGCCCGAAACCGGCTGGAAGAAGTCAGTGCAAACCTGCGTCTGATGGGTCGGATTATTCAGCAAAATACACTTTCGGTCAGCGAAAATCAGGCCTTTCTTAATTTGATCAGCGATTATGCGGCGGCCCTGGATATCCTGGATAAATACGACCACCAGCAAGTCACTGATCTGAAAAAGGGGACAAAAGACCACTTTCGTATCACCCTGGAAAACGCCCGGTCTGCTCTGCAGAAATTAAAGGATAAAAGCGGGGCGGGTGAATTGTTTGCCCGGCCAAAAGATAAATCGTTTGCCAGTTCGCTGGCCGCGGTTTATCAAACTTTTGACGGGACAGAGCTTTATCCGTTGCTGGAGGATAAAGCGGCTCATCTGCTGTATTTCGTGGTCAAGAACCATTCCTTTATTGATGGCAATAAACGGATTGGCGCCTTTCTGCTAATCTGGTTTCTGGAACGCAATCAGGCCCTGCTGAATGAGAACGGGCTTCAGCGCATCAGTAATGAGACACTGATTGCTCTGACGATTTTGGTAGCCGAAAGCCGGCCGGAAGAAAAAGAAATAATTATTAAACTGATTAAACATCTGATCAAAGCGGGTGATGATGAATAGAATAAGAACGAAGCCGCTGTGCGGATAAGACACAGCGGCTTCGTTTATTTATTTCTGAAACAGACTCATAAAATTAGCCACATCCGTTTCTTTATCGATATTCATTATGGCCTCAACAATCCGGTCGCGTTTGGCCTGACCGGTTACCGGCACGACCAGCGAATCAAATTTTTTGTGCAGGGTGGTTTCATCCATCGGCTGACGGTAATCACCCAACGGGTAATCGAGAGTCAGTTCAAATTTCCGGCCCTGTTTGGTTTCGATTTCAGCGTGACAGCGTTTGAGCGCCGGGAAGGTTTTTTCGATTTCCGGATCGCCATATACCTTGATTTTTGGCAGGAAGGAACGGATTTCCGGGTCAAAAATCTTGGCTTCACTGAATGAGGCCGGGGTGGCTGTGCCGTCAACAATACAGGCGGCCAGGCAATACGGCAGACTGTGATCCGCTGTCTCCCGGGTCTTCGGGTCATATTTGGACGGATCGGATAAAATATCCGCAGCGCGGGCTACGGTACCGATATTAACCTGCTGAATATCCTTTTTATCGATATGGTTATCCTGCATCAGTTTGATTACCGCCGACATCGGTGTGTGGGTCAGGGCTTCGGTCGGGAAAGCCTTCATCGAGCAGCGGTTGATGCGGAAGGATTCGCCCAGGCCATCGGTCAGAATTCCAAACTCGAATTTATTGTTGACAAAAACATCGGCCAGACCTTCTTTGCCGTCGAGCACATGGGCCGGGCCCTCGTAGCCGCGTTGGGCCAGCAGAGCGGCCTGCACACCGGACTGTGTAGCCATGGGATCGACCGTGTTTTTCATCATGGTCAGGTTGCCGGCGGTGACCACACCCAGGGTGTGATTATGACTGGCCGAAATACCCATGGCATGAACCAGTTGTTCAACGGAGAGATCCAGTATTTTCCCGGTCACCAGCGGCGAGGCAAACTGGGTTAAAGTAGCGTGGTGCCATTTGGTTTCGCGTACCCCGGGATGGGCAAATTCACACAGCCGCTGCTCCCATTCATAAGCCAGTACAATGGCGACAATCAGGTCTTTGCCCGACTTATGCAGCACTTCCGCCGGGGACAAGGCGGCCGGAATCAGATCACTGGGATGTGACGGGTCTTCCTCCCAGTAAATATCATTGTAATCGAGGGCGCGGATCATCAGCGAATTGAGCAGGGACTGGTTGAGCATGGGCAGTTTGACTGCCGAGTTAAAGACGGTCGATTCGGCCTTACCGCCCATATCGTTGTAGAAATCGAGCATAATTTTGACATCGTGGGTCTGGCTGCCACCATAGGCACAGCCAATGGAGTCGAGCAGAAAGCGCTTCACGTTGTGAATGGTTTCGGCGGTAAGGTCTTCGTAACGGAGTTTTTTGGTGAACTCCGCCATTTTATAACTGACGTATTCTTTCATCTTTTCCTTTCAAAGAAGAGTTTATTTTGACAGGATAACAGAATGTGCAGAATTGAAAAAATGTCATTCCGTCCCGCTGGGGCGGGACGGAATGTCGGCCTGGGTGTTTCTTTTTATATCCTGATTATCCTGTTATCCTGTCTGTTTTTAAATGTTACAGTTTTTGGGCAACGGCTTCGGCCATTTCGAGCGTGGTGTTGCTGCCACCCATATCGTAAGTACGGGCCTTGCCTTCTTTGATGACTTTGGCGATGGCCGCTTCCAGACGATCGGCATCGGCTTTTTCATTCAACCAGTCGAGCATCAGTTTGGCGGTCAGAAACATGGCCATGGGATTCACCTTGTACTTGCCGGCATATTTTGGTGCTGAGCCGTGAGTCGGTTCAAACACGGCATAATTATCACCGATATTGCCGCTTGAGGCGAAACCAAGTCCGCCGACCAACTGTGCCGCCAGATCAGAGATAATATCGCCAAACATATTTTCGGCAACCATGACACCGTAGTCCATCGGGTTTTTAACCAGCCACATGGTCTGGGCGTCAATGTTTGTTTCCCACAAATCGATTCCCGGATAATTTTTAGCCACTTCACGGGCGGTGCGTACCATCAGTCCGCCGGTCTCGCGCAGTACATTGGGTTTGTCGACAACGGTAACCGACTTGTAGTTGAATTTTTTAGCATATTCAAAGGCCTGGGTGACGATATTGCGGCACATCTGGCGGCTCATGATGCGGGTTGACATGGCCAGGTTTTCCAATCCCCATTTGCCGAATTTTTTCATTTTCGGATGATGCTTGCTCAGGGTGTCAAAGACCTCCTGCGGGATGGGGTGAAATTCAACGCCGCCGTACATACCTTCGGTGTTTTCACGGAAGACCACCAGATCGATGCCCTCTTTTAAATTCAAAGGGTTCCCCGGGTACGCTTTGCAGGGACGCAGGTTGGTGTGCAGGTTAAATTCCTGGCGCAGGCGGACGATGGGTGAGAAATAGACCAGTCCTTTGCCCTTTAATTCAGGAATCAGTTCCTCATCAGCTTCTTCCTTGGGCTTCGAAGTGATCGCCCCGAAAAGTGCGGCGTTGGTTGTTTTCATCATGTCGATGGTGCGCTGCGGCAGCGGTTCACCTTCATGAATCCAGAATTCCCAGCCGATATCGCCGTGAATATATTCAGCGTCAAACTTCAGCGCATCAAGCACGATGCGCGTTGCTTCCATAACATCGTTACCCACACCATCACCGGGTAACCAGGCGATTTTGTACTTAGCCATAACATTCTCCTTTTTTTGCCACCGATAACACCGAACCTGATTTAAACCAATAATATCAAATTAGGATAGGTGTCTTTTTCTTTTATAATTTTTGTTGTGTTTATATTTTTTTGCCACCGATAAACACCGATCACCACCGATAAATCAGAGAATCAGCCTTTTAAATTCAACCTTCTCTATTCCGAAGTTTACCAGGTACCCCAGATTAATATTGGTTGCTTTTAAGTAATTTAACAATTGAGATAGATGTTGAGTATTAAGATATTTTTCTGCCTTTAATTCTATTATGATTTTTTTCTCAACCCAAAGATCTGCTTTGTACTCACCCACGTTTTGCGAGTTATAGTAAACAGCAATTGCAAATTGCTGCTCAACTAGAATTCCGTTCGCCTTTAATTCCTGTGCAAGACTATTCTCATAAACTTTCTCTAAAAATCCATAACCCAAAACATTATATACTTTGAAAGCACAACCTATAATTTTATCAGAAAGGTTTTTTTCAAGTATATTTTGATTTTGATCGGTGTTCATCGGTGTAAATCGGTGGCTTATTTTTATTTCACCAGTTCGAAATCGATAAAATCCACATGATGGAAAATGATCGATTCGGGTGAACGCTTCTCACCGGCGCCCTCTTTGGAATGGGTAGCGATAATGTGCATTATCTCCGAAGGCAGTCCATGTTTAAAGGCCAGACCAACGCCGCTGAACGGATGACGAATGTGTTTGCCATAATCACTTTTTACCACGCTGCCATCTGCTGTTTTTTCGAATTCGAAAAGTTTGCCCACATCAGCCAATAGCGAACCGGCAATGAGAAAGTCACGGTTGACCGGTGTCTTGCGCGGACCATAGGCCTCATCCAGAACCTGGTCGCAGGCGATGGCCATTTTGCAGCAGGTGCGGACATGTTCGATAAAATGAATCTGAACATTATCGGCCAGCAGGGTAAAGGGGATACTGCTTAATTCAGCATTGGTCCAATTGCGGTAAGCTACGGCTTCCGCCCAGCAGGCGGTCACTTTATCACGCAGTTCGCTGTTTTTGATCTGATTAATTTCCGGGAGTAATTCCAGTACTTGTTGCTTCATATAATCCTTTCGATGATTAATTTTTTAGTTTTACAAATTTAAAGTGAACGTTCATCCGGACCATCGTATTCAACATCGGATGGGTGGATTTTGCGCATCGGTTTCTGGCGCGTTTTTTCCTCATGAATATGTGCCAGCAGGCCGGGAACCCGGGCGATCATAAAAAAGCCGTTGGCCAGAATGGGATCGAAATCCATTTCACAGAGCAGGGCGGCAATGGCGCCGTCCACGTTAAGTGGCAGGGTTTTTCCGGTGATCACCTGCATCCGGGCAACAAAGGCATTGGCCAGTTCGACATATTTTCCGGCTACGCCGTACGCTTTGGCCAGGGCAAAAAGCTTTGTAGTCCGCGGATCATTATTATGCACCCGGTGCCCGAACCCGGAAAGTTTTAGACCCATGGCCCGGTAATCGTTGATCACAGCCGTGGCGGCTTCATCTAAAGTTTTACCGTCATTTTTAATCAGCTCCATGCCCTTGTGCAAAATGTGCATGCACTCTTCAATGGCCCCGCCGTGGAATTGGGAGATGGATAAAATACCGGCGGCAACTGCAGCATTGAGCGGCGCGCCGGTGGAAGCAACGGTCAGCGCACTTAGCACCGACGGTGGAGTTGTGCCGTGATCGACCGATGAAACCAGGATGGCCTCGATCATTTTGCCGGTATTTTCCGGCGGTAATTCACCTTTTAATAAAAGATAAACCATCTGGGCATAACTGACCCTGCCCATCAGTTCGTCTAATTTGTAACCGCGGACGGCAAGTTTGTTGGGCTCGACTTTGGTTATGGCCGATTTCCAATGTAATTCACTCATTTTTACCCCTGTTCTATTTTAAAGTTTGAACACGTTTTCATGGACAGGATAGCCGGATTGAAGAAGATAGTCCGGTCCAACCCCTTTATATTGTATTAGTCTTCTATTTTCCATGGAATACATATGTAAATAAACCATTGTAACCGGCAACAAACGCTTCCTTGCCATCTGTCCAGCAGGCTGTATTCTCAAGATAGTAATGATAAATATCCTGGTACATGAGCCAGTTTTTACCATTAAAATGAGAGGCTACCCCG
>DYOS01000224.1 GCA_020720405.1 Caldithrix sp.
TTAGAAAAAAATATTATTTTGTTGATAAATGGTCTCACTTAAATATTATTGGTCAATACTTTAAAACTAATTTGGGAGACTATATGAAAAATAAAAAAATAATCATTATTTCTGCATTCGCATTACTTGGGTTGGGAGTGGGTTTTGCGGTATTGATGGATAGCCCGTCTCCCTTGTCCTATAATTTCCAGCCGGACACATCGGCGGGGGATTTGGGGATTCCTCTGGACAAGGAAAGTCCCTGGCCCAAATTCCGGAATAATGCCCTGCAGAATGGTCGGAGTTTTGTCAAGCCGGTGGTCAATCCGGCTCTGAAGCCCTGGGAATTTAAGACCGGCAAGGGTATTTTCAGCTCTCCGGTCATCGATGCCGAGGGGAATGTGTACATTGGCTCTGCTGACCAGAATTTTTATGCCATCCGTAAAAATGGAACACTCAAATGGAAATTCCAGACCGGAGAGGTAATTGACTCCTCTGCCCTTCTGGATGATAAAAAAAGGGTGTATTTTGCTTCCGGGGACGCCCATGTGTATGCCCTGGAAAGGGAAAATGGAAAGCTTCTGTGGAAATTCGCAGCCGATGACGTGAAGACAGTGGAAGAGAAATATAAAATAAAATCCTATAACGTGAACTGGTTTGAGGGCAATGTGGCCATTCTGCCGGACGGGACGCTGCTGGCTCCGAATGACAACTTTCTGATTTATGCCATCGACCGGAATAACGGAGAGCGGAAAGGAGAATATCTGACCAATGAAATGAACTGGTCCCTGCCGGCGGTAAACGTGAACACCAAACGCTTTTTTGCAGGCAGCCAGTATATGGCCAGTGAAAATGTGTTTGCCTTTAATTATTCCAACGGAAAACAGGAATGGGCAACCGGTGGCTGGGGCTCCCATTCCGGCAGTCCTCTTCTGACCAATTCCAGTGAAAAAGGGGTCACCATTCTGGGCGGTTTTGACGGTTATGTCCGGGCATATTCCCAGGACAGGGGAAAGCAGTTCTGGAAATTTGGGGTGAGGGGTCACATTTACGCAAGCCCCGCCCAGCAGAAAGATGGAACCATCATTATTCCATCCACAGACGGAACAGTATATGCTCTGGATCCTGTCAGCGGAAAAATGAAATGGCAGTTTGACACTCTGGAGCCCATCCGTTCCTCGCCGGCCATTGATTCGGATGGAAATATTTATGTGGGATCCGGGGAAGGTCGCCTGTTCTGCATCAATCCGGATGGAACGCTACGCTGGTCCTATCTGCTGATCCCCGAATACCGGAACGACCTGAATGCTTCCCCGGCCCTGGGTAAAGACGGGGTTGTGGTTGCCGGGGAAAGCGGTGGAATTTTCTTTGTGCCCTATGACTATCCGCTCACGGAGGCCGGCAAAAAGGATCCACGAGCCACTCTGGGTCCGGCGGAAGTGCTACCGGCGGAAGGCGTATTCCTCATTTATACCACACCTTTTGGTGGACTTCCTGTTGCACCTCCGGAGTCCATTGAAGCAAATTCCCCCATAGTGTTCACCCTCTTTGTCCGCAAAAAAGGGGATACCATCAAGGCGGGGATTGACCGGGATTCCCTGAAAGCGGTTGTTTCCGATAATCCGGATTTTACGGTAAAAGTAGCGGCCAATATGGAATTTCTGATGCTCATCCCCAAAGAAACCTGGAAACCCGGGGCAGACGGAAAAATCAAAGTGACGCTGGACGGGTTTTATCTGCAGGATTTCTCCCGGTTTGGGCTGAAATTTTTCTGGGGAAACAAAGGTGGAGAATTTAAAAAGGAATTTGTCTTTACTGTGAAACCACGGACAGATGCAAATTTTCCCTATTTTATTCCGGAAGCGGGAAACGGGAAATCCAGTGTATTTGCCTTTTTCCGCCATGCCGCGCCCAATCCCACCATGCTTCCTTCCTGGAACCAGATTGGGTTTGATTCCCTGCATTATCTGGGGGGAATTGTGGAAGGCTCCCGTGGAAAAATGCTGGTCTGGATGATACCCGGAAAACTGCAGAGCGGGCATACTGTGGTCAACCCGGCAATGAACGAGAGATTCCCTCTGGTGATGGAATACAAAGCCGGCCTGGTGACTCTGGCCAATTACGATGGATTTAAAATTAACTTTGTGGGAACCTGGGATATGCCGTTTGGGATGTACCGGATGGCCGCACCCGCAAATCCCCGCACCGGTCAGTTTGAAGATTCCGCTTCCCTGGCTGCAGTGGCTCTGGGCGATGAGTTGG
>DYOS01000225.1 GCA_020720405.1 Caldithrix sp.
AGGGGTTCTTCAATTCCGAATTCCAACCTCTCAATTTCGAAATTCCTTTAAAATTCTTGTTAGGTGTGGATAAATTTTTTATCTGTATTCTTTCCCGGTGAAAATTTGTAGGATTGGCCGTTGTCTCTTCTGGTGTAAGAACTCCGGGTAATTTTTTAATGGAGGTATGTGATGCATACAATAAAATTTAGCCAAATGTTGGCTGCCCTGCTGTTTTTAGGTCTGCTCGGCAGCTGCGCCACCTTCAAATCTGAAATCAAAGGTTCTTATCCCGGTACGGCCGGGAAAAATCTGGGTGCAGAGCAGGTTCGGATTTTATTTAATTTTAGCCATTACCGGCAGACCACCGGGTGGGATGCCATTCCCAAACTGGACAAAGGCTATCAGCGTCCGGATAGTTTTGATGATATTTTTACCGATGCCCTGAGCGAATTCAGTAACCTGCGCAGTTATGATACTTTTTTTGATGACGCTGCCGACGTTAATAAACCCGAACGACGGGCTTTAAAAGACAGCCTCACGCAGCGAAATGATTATATGATCCGCATGAAATTTATGCGCAAAAGTTCTTTTACTCAGTTTTTTCTGGGCGGTCTGGCTTCGACAGTAAGCATAACTCTGCTGCCGGTTCCCTATACTTTTTCTTATTCGGTGACAACAGATGTTTATGATTCAAAGGGACATCTGATAGCAAATTATAACCGGGCGGCCTCTCTCTCAAAATGGGTGCAGACGGTCTTGTTATTTGTCTATCCTTTCCACACCGAAACCCGGAAAAAAGAGGAATTGTACGTCGGCTTTCTGCATGACATTTTCAAGCAGATTGAAAGTGAGAAAATTTTAGCCCAAACCAGGCAATAGATTTTACCGCTCTGTCCGGTGCCGGAGTTTACAGGGAAATGAATGGATCTGCTGGGTAGTGCAGCGTATTGATCCCGGGTGTGGCTTAAGTAATACCGGCCGTTTTGGTCAGAAGCGCCCGGGAATAGTTGTTCCGCAGGCCGGACAACAACCCTCACGGACAATGTTGAATTCAACTGAGTGCCAGTCGCGGCGGATCAGTTCCCGGCCGCAGGACGGGCACCATGTACTCTGCGCCGTGCGGTCGGAAATATTGCCGACATAACAGTAACGAATGCCATTCTTCAGGGCGATTTCCCGGGCCCGGTGCAGGGTCGCCGCCGGTGTCCGCTGATAATTACGCATCTTAAAATCCGGGTGAAACGCCGTGAAATGCAGCGGTACATCCGGCCCGAGTTCCTGCACGATCCACCTTGTTTCCGCCTCAATTTCTTCACTGCTGTCGTTTTCTCCGGGAATAAGCAAGGTCGTGATTTCCAGCCAGACCGTCGTCTCGTGACGCAGGTAGAGCAGGGTATCGAGCACCTTAGAAAGCCTGGAGTAAGTCAGATTTTTATAAAACCGTTCCGTGAATCCTTTCAAATCGACATTGGCCGCATCAATATTATGGTAAATTTCGCGCCGCGCTTCGGGGCTGATATAGCCTGCTGTAACCATTACCGTGCGGATGCCTTCGGCCCGGGCAATGGCGGCAATATCTATCACATATTCGCCAAAGATAGTTGGATCGTTGTAAGTAAAAGCGATGGCCGGGGTATGATTTTTTTGAGCCAGGTTAACCACATCCTGCGCTGAAGCCTGTAAGGCCTGCAGATCAGCCAGCCGGGCTTTGCTGATCGACCAGTTCTGACAGAATTTACAGCCGAGATTACAACCGGCCGTACCAAAGCTGAGAATCTCTGTGCCGGGATAAAAATGGTTAAGTGGTTTTTTTTCGATGGGATCAATGGCGAAACCGGTTGGACGTCCATAACCGGTTGAATATAGTTTCCCCTCACGGTTGACCCGGATATAGCAGAATCCGGCCTGACCCGGACCGATCAGGCAGTCACGGGGACAAAGTGTACAGCGGATCTGATTTTTCTCACTATGCCACCAGCGGGCTGGGGTTAGAATTTCTTCAGACATAGCCGAAAATTCTTCAATAAATATTTTAGGTGCAAGAAAAAAGATTAAAGATGAAAGATTAAAGAAAAATAAGAGGACAGCAGGGTGGTCATCCTGAACCAGGTCGTTCTGTCCAGCCCATGCTGGATCAGGGTCTCTTTCAGTGTCAATTCGGGTATATCATTCAGTTATCTGTGAAAATCCGTGCTGTGCCCGGCTCTGTCAGGTCATCCGT
>DYOS01000077.1:0-7942 GCA_020720405.1 Caldithrix sp.
ATAATTTTTTCTTGTTGCCTTGAGCTGCGCCGGAGTCAATTTATTCTTCATTCCATTTTGAATATTTTTATCAATATCTGAAGCTCGTGGCATTAAATATTTTTTATTTTCTTTTCATAGCCACGATCTTCAGATCGTGGTCAATTATATCCTGAATAAAACCGGGCTTTAGCCCAATCTACGCTGCTTCCTTATAAAACCGACCGGCCTTTTTACTTAAAATCTGAGTTTGACACCGCCATTGATGATGAACCCGTCCAGCGGCGCATAAATATCATTAAATACAGGGTTCTGCTGCGAACCGGAGTAAATGGTTTCAAACCTTGTCTGCCGGACGTCAAGAAAGTTTTCAAAATTCAGGAAGATTGAATACTCATCCCAAATCTTCTCGGCCATAAAACCAAATATCCAGTAGGCCTGGCCGGTTCGGCCGTCGCTTAATTTCTGAGGACTAAAATAATAGGCTTCCAGCCCGAGCTTTATCTGCTCAGGCTTTTCATAGATCAAAACGTTATTCAGCCGGTTCCGGGCCACAAGCGGAGTGATGGTTGTTTCACCGCCAAAATGCTGATGAACATCGGCCAGGGTGTACCCGACAAATAGTTTATAATGCTCATAAGTCAGTTTGATATTCGTTTCCAGCCCTTTGGTATCGATGTAACCCCCGGGCTGGCTAAATTCATAGAAACCAATTGCTGCCGGAGTCAGAATCAGCGGATCGCTGATTTTTGTGTAATAGAGCAGAGTATTCAGACTCATGGTTATCCGGGCGGAGAGCAGTGTCCGGTAATTCGTATCAAAATTAAAACCAATCGATTCCTCAGCTTTTGTTTTATTGGCATCGATGGGCAGAATATTGCGGAACTGCAGGCGTTCAGCGTCCTCCGTGAAAACGGTCGGTGTTTTGTAACCCAATCCGCTGCCAAGGCGGAAGGTCAGTTCCGGCTTTATTTTTATTAACATTGCAATCCTCGGTAAGACAAAACTGCCGTACTCATTCTGATGATCGAGACGCAGGCCGGTTTCCAGGCTAAGTTTCGGCGTTGCATTCCAGGTGTTTTGGACAAAACCGCCAATGGTCAGATGCCGGTAATCAACAACCGGCGGGGTATCCGGCTGAACCTGAACAAACTGTTCTGTCCAGAGATTGAAGCCGGCAATCCATTCTAATTTCGGACTACTCTTAGTGAAACTTGCCTCACTGAATGTGGCGAACTGCTTACCGGCGAAGGAAAAGCCGGGGATTTTAATATTCCGGTCATAATAGCTGGCACTGTTTTTCAAAGAAATTTTTGCCTCTTTGCTGATTTGAAAGTCAAGCCCGGCCTGAGTGCTGAACCGGGTTGTCCGGTTCAGCTCAAAATAGGAATGCAGACTGTCGGCTTGACCTTCAATATATTTTATGTCCCCGCCGGTTCTCTCTTCGATAGTGCTGTTAAACCCAATATTGATGGTGGCCTGATCATTGATGTAGAAGAATAATTTTGGGTTTACCGTGTAACGTCTGAATTCCGGAATGGCAGTTAGACCGATACCGGCCGGGTCGTAGGCTGACCCCATATTATAAGAGACAAAAATGGTTGTACCGGTCAGGCCAAACCTTTCGGCATAAAATCCACTGCCATCAAATCCACCGGCAGTAGTGGCGTTAAGCAGAAAGTTTAATTGCCGTCCCTCTTCCGGTGTGCGGGAAACCAGATTAACCAGACCGGCAATGGCGCCACCGCCATACAGGGTCGATGAAGCACCTTTGATCACTTCGACCTGTTTTAAATCGAGCGGTACTATTTGCAGCAGACTCAATCCGCCCGAGAAACCGGAAAAGAGCGGAAAGCCGTCCTTCAGAATCTGGGTGTATTTACCGTCCAGCCCCTGGATGCGGATGCTTGAATTATACGACGTTGCCGAGGTTTGCTGAGTTTGAATCCCGGTACTTTCATTGAGTACCATGCGAATCTCACCCGGTTTCATATTTCCTTTTTCCTCCAGTTCTTCACCGGCAATGGCTTCGACCCGGGTCGGGATGTCGGCGATGGTCCGGCTTGAACGTGTCGCGGTAACAATCACCTGTTCCGTTTCTTCCACCTCAACCGGCAGGTAAATTTCTGTGGTTCTGTCCGATGGCTGAGGAAAATTGAATTTTTCGGATTTCTCCTCATACCCGATATAGCTGAAGATGATGGTGAATTCACCGTCGGGGATATTTTGAATTTCCACCAGACCGGTGTGATCGGTACTGGAGCCGATTGCCGTGCCTTCTAAAACGGCATTGGCACCGGCCAGCGGAAGATGGGTCTCTTCATCCTTGAGGATAGCCCGAAAGGTATTTTGACTCCAGGCCGTAGAAATGCAGATCAATGCCAGAAACGGCAATAATAAATTTTTCATGTCGTTTATCCTGATTCAGATTAATGTTGTAATTTTTCCGGATTGCCTTACACCATCAGTTTGGTGTCGGCAAACAATGATTGGATTAGCGGTCTGAATCGGGAGGCTGCCAGATGCTGGAAATGAGATTTTTCAGGACTAAAGAAGGGGAAAAAGGAATAATTGTATTTACAGTCTGAAAGGTGCGGAAAATGCCGGGCTGAACCATGACAAAGCCGGAGCAATTGGCGCAGGAAAGAAATGGCGAGCAGGTTTCGCAATTCTCCTCAGTCTCGTGCTGCCCGTTTACATCCAGGTTCAGCACTTCATCATTGCAGTCGATGTCCGGGCAGCAGGGTATGGTGGCCAGGATGCTTATATAAAATGATAAAATAAAGTACAATATTTTCATGGCTGATTTATTTTAGTTCATGCAGGGCATAACTTCAAGCTCAATGTATTATTGATGGTTATAAATTTCGGACCATATAAACCGGGATAAGGATGCAGAAGGCGGATCAGCAGTTGGTTTTACCCTTTACCAGGTTTTGAATTCCCGAATGCCAGATATTTATTACCACAATTTTGATTGATGCCTGGATTTTTAAAACCCTCTACCTTTTTACAATGGATGCTGCTGCATTGAATTCAAACTTCCGGCCTGTTATTTTTAACTAACCTGCTTCGGAGTATTCATGCAAGAAAAGTACGACTATGATTATCTGGTTATCGGCAGCGGTTTCGGTGGTTCGGTTTCCGCTCTTCGTCTGATTGAAAAAGGCTATTCAGTGCTGGTTGTTGAGAAAGGCCGGCGCTATCATGCAGAGGATTTTCCCAAAACCAACTGGAATCTGAAACGTTGGATGTGGCTGCCGGTGCTTCGTTTATACGGCTTTTTCAAACTTACTTTTTTTCGCCACATCACCATTTTATCGGGTGTCGGGGTGGGTGGCGGCTCGCTGGTTTATGCCAACACACTCCCGGTACCCAAAAAGTCATTTTTTCTTTCTCCGGCCTGGGCACATTTAGCTGACTGGGAAGCTGAGCTCGAACCATTCTATCCCTTAGCGCTAAAGATGCTTGGCGCAGAAACCAATCCCGTTTTTCACACTGGTGATCAAACTTTACAGAGCCTGGCCGGCGATCTGGATAAACTGCAGTGGTTCGAACCGACCCAGGTTGCGGTCTATTTTGGCGAGCCGGATAAAACCGTGGCTGATCCATACTTCAATGGCGAAGGACCAGAGCGAAGCGGATGCAATTTCTGCGGCGGATGTATGGTTGGCTGCCGTTATAATGCGAAAAATACCCTTGATAAAAATTACCTGTACCTGGCGGAGAAAAAAGGGGCAGATATCATGGCCGGGCAGGAGGTGGTGCATATTGAATCTGTTGATTCCACCGGCCGGGCCGGATACCGGGTTACCCTTCGTCCGGTGTCCGGATTATTCCGCCGGGAGAAAAAGCTGCTGGTCCGGGCAGTTGTTCTGGCCGGCGGAGTACTTGGAACGGTACCCTTGCTTCTGAAGATGAAAAAAAAATCTCTGACCCAGCTCTCCGACATGATTGGCCGGCAAATCCGTACCAATAATGAAAGTCTGATCGGTATTACCACGCTGGATAAAAAAATCCGCTTTTCGGAAGGTGTGGCCATCAGCTCCATTCTGCATACGGACGAGAACAGTCACCTCGAACCGGTGCGATATCCGTCCGGTTCAGGTTTCTGGCGGCTTCTGATGTCGCCGATGGTCAAAGGCGGACCGGTATTGGTGCGCCTGGGCCGGCTCGTTTTCGACTGGCTGCGTCATCCACTGATCAATTTCAGAACTTATTTTGTCCGGGACTGGGCCGAAAAAACCCAGATTCTTCTCTTTATGCAGACCCTGGACAGTACTCTGCGTTTCAGCCTGGGCTGGCTTGGACTGAAATCGAGCATGGAAGACGGCGGGTCGGCGCCAACTCCGTTTATCCCCGAAGCTCACGACTTAGCCTGGCGTTTTGCCGGGAAGGTCAGTGGAAAACCAACCTCCCTGTTAACTGAAACCATGCTGGGGATTCCGACCACCGCTCATATTCTTGGCGGCTGTGTGATGGGTGTGGATGCCGGGCAGGGGGTAATCGATAAATATAACCGGGTTTTCGGCTATGAGAATCTGCTGGTGGTGGACGGCTCGATGATTTCAGCCAACCCGGGTGTCAATCCCTCACTGACCATTACCGCTCTGGCCGAACGGGCTATGCATTATGTGCCGGAGAAGAAATAAAAAAGAAGACATAAAGACAAAAGACAGAAGAAGGAAGAAAAATCCAAATCCAGCCCAGGTTTTATTCGTATTCTTAGCATTTCAGTGGTTAATTATTCTGATGGCTAAATAGAATTTTGACAGCAGAAGTTGTCCTGCCAGAAGGGATGACAAATCGTGAGATTTTTAACTCCGATATCCAAAATTCATTTGGCTGCAGATAGAGTTGATCGGGGTCAAATTTTAAAGAGCTCTCGTGCGCCTGAGCGGGATCGGGATGCTGAATAATTGGTTATTCATTCCACAGTTCCTGGAACCAAATTTCATACGTTGACCATCTGACAATCATTTGTATTTAACAGAGCAGCCGTAAGACTCAGTTGAACTAAAAGGTGACGGTCTTCCGGCTAATACTGCTTCCAGAACCTCACGCACATAATTTGTTGCTTTGGGAATATCATCCGGATCGGCCGAGCGGATACTATCGATGCCGCCGGTATAAATCAGCTTACCCTGCGGATCGATAATAAAAATATGTGGAGTGGTCTTTGCCCCGAAGGCCTTGCCTACTGTTCCTTCCGGATCAAGAAGATAGTCGGAATTATAGGCTTTATGGCTGCTCATCCGTGCATGGATTTCAGCTGCGGTAAAATGACCCTGTTTACCCGGTGAGGAAGAATTGATGGAAAGCCAAACCACACCCTTTTCCGTGTAGGTTTTCTGCAGGTTCTGCATATTGCCCGCACTATAATGTTTGCGTACAAACGGGCAGTCATAATTAATCCACTCCAACACAACCCATTTACCGGTAAAATTATGCAGGGTGATCTGCTTGCCATCGATATTGGTCAACGTAAAATCAGGAGCCGGCTGGCCGACTTTAGCCTCAGCGCCGGATAAAAGTAAAGCAGATAAAAAAAGAAAGTATAAGATGTAAAACATGATTTTCCTCCCTTGCAAATTTGACCTTTGCAACGGAGGAAGGAAAAATATTGTTTCCAGCCCAATGCTTTATTTCAGAGCTTCCAGCACAATGCCCGGCGAAATAATTTCCGGTAGAATTACAGGCTCGCTGCCCGTCTTTGCGGGATAGTACACATACAACGGTACACTGTTTCGGCCAAAAGCGGCCAGGGCCCGGGTAATCTTTTCATCGCGCGAAGTCCAATCCGCTTTCAGCGGCAGAATATTTTTATCATGAAATGCCTGCTGTACCTCGGCATTTCCAAAGGCCACCTTCTCATTAACCTGGCAGGAAAGACACCAGGCTGCCGTGAAATCAACAAATACCGCTCGTCCTGCGGCCCGGGCCGCCTGGATTTTTTCCTCATCAAAATTTTCCCAGGCCATGCCTTCAGCTTTAGTTACCCCGCCCAGGTTGACATCAGCGGCAAAGGTTTTCCAGTTGGTCAGACCATAAACGGTGGGTGCCAAAATAAAAACCGCGGCGATAATGGTTGCTATAACCCGGGTTTTAGGCGGCATGGCCAAATGTCCCCAGCGACCATAAATCCAGCCGCCAACTGAGACCAGCAGCAGAATCAGCATTATGAAAATAACCACATTGGAACCGGCCTGCAGACCGAGCACCCAGAGCAGCCAGATAACGGTGGCGACCAACAGAAAACCCATAAACTGTTTGAGCGATTCCATCCAGCGGCCGGGCCGTGGTACAAATTTGAGCAGAGCCGGAATAGAAGATAGCAACACATAGGGGGCAGCCATGCCCAAACCAAGAAAAGTGAAAATAGTCATCGAAATCCAGGCCGGTTGGGTCAGGGCAAAACCCAGCGCCGAGCCCATAAACGGTGCTGTGCAGGGTGTGGCCACCACAGTTGCCGTAACGCCACTGATAAAAGAACCGAACAAGCCGCTCGCGCCCTGCGTTTTGTTGGCTACGGTAGTAAGTGAAGTGCCGATTTCAAAAACTCCGAACATACTCAGCCCGAACAGCAGCATAAAAACCGAAAGAAAAATCAGAAATAAGGGTGACTGTAACTGGAAACCCCAGCCTAATTGTTCACCACCGGCTCTCAGGATTAAAAGTGTCCCGGCCAGAATCCAGAACGAGGCCAGCACGCCACCGGTAAACAGGGCTCCATGATGCCAGGCTTTTGTTTTTTCTTCGTGCGCCTGCTGGACAAATCCTAAAATTTTTATGGAGAGAACCGGCAGAACGCAGGGCATCAGATTAAGGATTATTCCACCCAGAAAGGAAAATAATAAAGCCAGCCAGATCGAAGCGGGGCCATTAGCGGTCCCTTGCCGAATCTGTCCCTGCGTCAATGGGATATTTATTTGCAGACCTTTTTCGGAGCCTTCACCGCGCCAGCCCGGTTCAGCCACTAAAACACCTTCGATCCGGGAAGGTGTCTCTGTGCGGTTGGCATCCAGTGTCACCGATAATAAATAGCTTTTACCCGAGCGGCTTAGCGTCTGTTGGTCTGCATATTTAACCAACATGGTCTGATAAGGGTAGAATTGCAGTCCGGTAAGTTCACTGCTGAACCACTCCGGCGGCAGTGCTTCGATCTGCAGGCGGTCGCCGTTGTAGCGGGCGCTGATCTGCCATTCGGATTCTTCCAGTGGAAGCATGCTGCGGGCGGCGGCGAAAGTTTCCTGCCATTGCGCATCAGCCTGAGCCTGTTGAGCACTGACCGTCAGTCCCAGCTCAATAACCTGGCTGCCGGGTAAACAGACTTCCTTACATTCCAGCCAGTTCACTTCGGCTTTAATGCTGATTTTATCGGCACCCTGATAATTTTCAGCAACGGTCAGCGGAATCAGGTAATACAAGGATCCGTGGTAACCAAAGGTGTACAGCGGTGGCTCGGCGATCACTTCCGGGACGGGCCAGCGCATTTCACCGGCGCTGATGCCAGCGGGTAATTGCCAGTCGATGCTTGTTTCCAAACCGGTATCACCGGGGTTGCGCCAGTAGGTGTGCCAGCCGCCGCCGATGCGCATGTGCAAAGCGAGCCAGTGGGTTTGCCCCGGCTGCAGGGTGGTTGTCTCGGAAACCAATTGCAGACTAACCTGAGAGGTTTGTCCGAACTGGGCAATTCCGCTCAGCGGCAGAAAGAAAAGGAAAAATATATATGGTTTTATCCATTGGACGAACGGGTACCGGGTCATTTACTGCTCCTGAAATTTTTGGATTTGGATAAAAAATAAGTCGCAAAGTTACGGGCATCCTTACAAATCTTGCAACCAGGGATTCCGGCACAGAAATTCACAGCAATCAAACCCTGAGGTAGAAATGAATATTTATCTGATTCTATTGTTTTTTTTGATTCCACTATCGGCCATTGCCCAATGCTCCGGGTACAGCG
>DYOS01000077.1:8042-12827 GCA_020720405.1 Caldithrix sp.
TTGATGAGCCGGTGCGGCAATGGAGCAGGGAACATCAGTCTGCTTTTACCGGCCAACTGATGAAAATTGACCGTTACTACGGCAGCACAAAATATATGCTGGCCGCACCGCTGGTTATCTATCTGGGCGGTTTAGCCGGTCAGGAAAAGGCGTGGCAGACTGCCGGTTATCAGAGTGGTAAAGCCGTTCTGACCTCCGGTTTGGTTACGGTTATCATAAAGGAAATGGTCGGTAGGTCAAGACCCTACACCAACGAAGGCGCTTTCAGCTTTAAACCTTTGGCCATGAAAGAAGCCAACCGGTCTTTTTTCTCCGGGCATACCTCAACCACCTTTGCCTTCTCGACTGCGCTGGCCTATCAGAGCAAATCCGTTCCCTGGCGGGTGTTTTGGTGGAGCGCCAGTTCGCTGGTTGGTGCGGCGCGTATATACAACGATAAACACTGGCTGTCCGATGTGGTGGCCGGCGCCTTAGTCGGGTTTGGTTTCGGTTACTGGGCAACACACGAGTAAGAAATAAGAAATAAGACATAAGAGAAAACCAGATTCCCCATCTATGGGTGACTCTGGGAAAATGACAGGTTTGGGTTGTCACCCTGAACCATGTCCAGCCGAATAATGTCATGCCGTCCCGTCCCTTGCGGGATCAGCATCTTATACAAATGCCAGACCCCGAACCTGATTCAGGGTGACATGCCGGTGTTTTCGGTGGCAAAAGTTTTTTTTATGGGATTGCCACGTTTGTACCTTGCTTGCAATGCTGACTTATGTTTTCTTCAATTCTCAATTTCTAATTCTTAATTCTATTTTTTTCTCAGCGCTCTCAGTGTTCCCGGTGTTAATTTTTAGTGTTTTAGGTGGCTACTTTTCCTCCTCTGGGACACTGCGCATAAAATGATTGTAGGAAAAGGTCAGCCCAATGGCGAACAACATGCTCAGTAAACCCAAAAGGGCATTAAAATAATGAGGAGCAGAAAGGGCCATGCGGATCAGCACCGTGGTCAGGGCAAACCCGGAATTTCGGAACAGCGTGGCATAACTGTAAGAATAGCGCAGTGAAACCAGCACAATCAGAATATCACTGAAAATTAAGATGGTGTAAAAACTGGCAAAAAAATCAAACCGGGCATTTTGCAGCAAGGGAGCAAACAGATCATACAGACCGGTCAGAGTGAAAGTGATCAGTAAAAGCAAAGCCAGGGTTTTTTTATAGGCGATAAAATGTCCCTGCTGCACCTCATCTCTGCAGATTGGGGCATGACGCTGCATGCGATAATAAAGCGCCAGTAGCAGGAAGAGTATTAATGCCGTAAAGGCATCAGCCAGGATATGCAATATGGCCTCATTTACTCCGATCCAGTGCAGCGGTTCGGGGAAATAAACCAGTTGTTTAAAGGACTGACGCAATAAAATCAGCGAAAGCACTTCAAACTGCTTGCCCACCGAATTGGCTACGGAATCAGCCAGGCTGAAGACCAGTCCGATCACCTCAACAATGAGCAGCAGGGTAAAGGCAAAACTGACTGAATAGAAATGGCTTCTGGGCAGGGTTTCTGCAATGGCCACCGGGAGCCATTGCCGGCGGTTGAATTCGACTAATATCAGCACTGCCATAAAAACCAGTACTAAAAGATTGGTCAGCCAGACATGCACACGTTGACCTTCCCAAAAGTTTTGCAGCCGGTCAAAAAGTGCCGAGGCCGGCAGAATAATTCTCCTGCGCATTTTCAATCCTTTCTCTCGTTGCAGCCCGGTTTGCACCGGCCCGGAACAGATTAATTTTCCGGTAGACCAGATTAATTTCACAGCTTGGTTTAATAATAAGACAATCTTGATTAGTTTTAAATAGTTTTTAATAGGCAGGGGTTTTCATGATACGATCCTTTCTTTTGCTGATCTGGGCTGCAGCGCTGCTGCCGGCTCAGGATTTTTCAGCCGGTGAGCGGCTTCAGGGGTATGCGGTTCATGGTTCATCAGCCTTTATAATTTTTGATCCGCATCTCTACCAGGTACAGCCGCAGCGGGTTATCGTTGAAGGTTCATTCCGTAACTGGGATCACTCCCTGACCGACACAAGCTGGCATCTCCGGCAAAAGGATGGATTATGGATTCTTCCGGTTGGCGGAAACATTGCTCCGGGCAGCCTGTTCAAATTCCGCATCGATCAGGGCAAGTGGCTGGAAATACCAACTGCTGCTGAAAACCAGCGGGATGGAAATCTGGTTTTTCAGCCGCTCCAGCCACAGCTGCACATCGAAGGTGAAATTGCCGGCCAGCAGGAAATTCACCTGCTTTTCAGTAATCTGCCGGAAAATTTCGGTTACCTTTATCATCCCGATAATTACCGTCTGACCACCTACGGCGGAAAGCCCATCGCCATTGAGCGTATCTTCTATCTCCGGCCCGGTGTTCTGCAACTGGTGCCGGCCGAACCGCTCAATATCAAACGCGCTCATTTGCTGCAAACACCCTATCAGCCGGATCAGATTTTGCTGAGTTTTGACGGCTGGTACCGGAAATTTTATTCACCGGCTGAACTGGGCGCCAATTATCAGCCGCAGGCGGACGAAACCGTAATCCGGATATTCGTACCGCGCGCCGATGAAGTCCGGGTTTATCTTTATGATCAACCCGGCACAGCACCGCTGGAAGTGCATACCATGTTGGAAAAAGACGGACTGTGGGAAATTCGTCTGCCGGGCAACCGGGAAGGTGTGTTTTACGATTTTACCGCCCACGGGCCGGATGAACCGGGCAATCATTTTTTTGAAACGATCAATCAACATTTTACCGATCCCTGGGGCCGGGTCAGTGTCGATACCTTTGGCCCCTGCCGTATCTGGCCCAAAATGAAACCGGCCCGGCCGCTTAAAAACGGTATTCCCAAAGCGCAGGATATTATTGCCTACGAGGTCCATGTTCAGGACTTTACCCGTCAACTTCCGCTGGCGGCGGAGCTGAAAGGCAGTTTTCGCGGCTTCCGCCAAAGCGGATTAAAAAATGCCTCCGGCCGGTCCATCGGCTTTGATCATCTGGTTGAATTGGGTGTTAATGTGGTTCATTTAATGCCCGTGCAGGAATATCTGCACCTGCCGGATGCGGAATGGCAGGCCGCTTTCAAAGATGATCCTTACATGACCGAACAGGGCATCAACCTGGAAAATTACCAGTGGGGTTACCGCACTTCCCATGCCTTTGCCATTGAAAGCCGTTACCGGGTTAAGGGTACGGATTGGGGCAGTCAGAATGCTGATTTCCGCGACCTGATTGAAGCCTTCCACGAAGAGAATATCGCTGTGATTGTCGATGTAGTTTTTAATCATACCGCCGAGCGGATGGATGGCCGGCTGTATTATTTCAATTTCTCGGCTATGGATGTGCCTTATTTTTACCGCACCGACCGGCATCTGGATTATCTGGGGGAATATGGCACGGAAACCAAATCCGAAGAGCGTCCCATGATGCAGCGCTGGATTATTGAGCAATGCCAGGATCTGATTGAGCAATACGGGATTGACGGTTTCCGTATCGATATTGCTGGTCAGACCGATCAGCAAACCCTGTTCGCCCTGCGTGAAGCGCTCGGTCCGGATATTATCATTTATGGTGAACCATGGATTGCCTCAGCAGACCCGGATTATGAAAACAATCCCGATTGGGACTGGTACAAAGCGGATGCGCCAATCATGTTTTTTCAGGATGAGGCCCGCAATGCCTTTAAAGGGCCAACCGCCAACCCGGAAAACAAGAAAACCGACCGCGGTTACGCTGGCGGAGATGGAAACCGGGAAAGAGTGAAACAGGCGCTAAGTGCAAATCTGCCTGAAGATAAAACCCCGCTTTCCGGTATCAATTATCTGGATATTCACGATAACTGGGCGCTCGCCGATCAGTTTGCGGCAACGGATTGGGATGGACGGAAAGGTGTAGATGAGGCTGCGTTTAAAATTGCTGCTACCCTGCTTTTTACTTCTGTTGGTCCGGTGGTCATGCATGGTGGAACGGAATTTATGCGCAGCAAATCGCACGCGCCGCTGCAAGAGATCGTCAAACAGACCGTCAGCGGCCCCATTTTTATCCATGGCAAACGTGATTCTTATAACCTTCCGCTGGCCAATGCTTTTGCTTGGGGAAACCTTGGTAAAAACCGCAACCCGGAAGAACAGGTTTTTTGTAATTATCAGGCGATGAATGATTTCTGGAAGGGACTGATTCATTTCCGCCGTTCGGAATTCGGTAAGGCGTTCCGCATTGCAGAAAAACCGGCGCCCGGATATTACCGCTGGATTGAACCGCAGGATACCCGGCTGCTGGGATATCTGGTAGCAGAGCAGGTGCTGGTTCTGATCAATACATCCGATAGCCCGGGCCGTTTTGATATTCCTGTTTTGCCCGGTAAAGACTGGCGGTTGATTGCCAATAATGACGGTGTCGATTTTAAAAATGGTCTTCAGGCAGGTGCTGAAAGCCGGCTGAAGGGTGGAAAACCATTAAGTCTGGAAGTTCCCGGTTGGGAACTGCGGATTTGGATACGGGCGCAGTGAGAAATTTTTCAGCCACAGAAAACACAGAAATGAATTGGGAATTCAAGAACCTGACCGCAGATTAGCACAGAACAGAAGAAGAATCAGCCACCGATTAACACCGATTTCTTCACTGCTTTCTGCTTTCGGCTTTTTCTTTCATCACTTCGGCCCTTCGGCTACGCTCAGGACAATGCTTCGCTCAGTGCAGGCTTTTATCTTTTATCATCCTGTTATCCTGTCAAAATTCTTTGTCCACGAAT
>DYOS01000008.1 GCA_020720405.1 Caldithrix sp.
TTGAAAATACTTGTTTTACCCCAAACCGATAATCCGGCCTGGAATCTTGCGGCGGAAGAAGTCTTACTCCGCCGGCTGGATATTTCTTCTGGTTCTTATCTTTTTTTTTATATCAACAAACCCTGCCTGGTCATTGGCCGTAATCAAAATCCCATTATTGAAATCAATCTCAGTGAAATGGACGAACAGGGCATTTCTTTTTATCGTCGCATCTCCGGCGGCGGTACGGTGTATCACGATCCAGGTAATCTGAATTTTACCTTTATCTCCGCAAACACACCGCAAATTTTTGATAACCATGGCCAGTTACTGCAACCGATTGTCGACTATTTCAGCGGTCTGAAAATTAATCTGGAGATCAATGCCCGTAATGATTTATTACTAAACGGTAAAAAGATTTCCGGGAATGCCCGCTTTGCTTCCCGTGACCGGCTTCTCTCACACGGTACCTTGCTCATCAATACCGATTTGGGACAGCTGCGCCAATATATCCGACCCATGCCGCCCTTGGAAATTGAGACCAAAGCCAGCGCCAGCCGGCGTAGTCCGGTTACGGTCATTTCTGCGGTTAAAAAGAATATGACTGCTCAGGAAGTTCAGTCTGGGCTGGAGCGGTATTTTAAGGATAAGATGTATTGGACAGATTTTGATGTTCCGCTGGAATGGCTTGCTGAGATTGAGCAACTGGCCGTTGAGCGGTTCGCTCAACAGGACTGGAAATATGGCCGCAGTCCGCAATTTACTTATCGGCTGCCTTTATTCCGTGAAGGAGATGCTTTTTCGATTTCAGCAGACCGTAAGTTGTTACCGCAGAAAAGAGAATTGCAGCTTGAAATTGATCAGTTCCGGCTGCAAAGAATGAAACTTACCGACTTTCCGGAACGCTTGCCTTCCGTCTTTGATAGCATAATTGGTAAATTCTGGGACAAAAAAACGGCAGAAATTTTAAGCAACACTTTAAATAATATGGATTATATTCCTTTCGGGAATCTTAACTATAACTTTGGATTTTAAATGGAACCACTTGTTTTAATAACCGGCGGCGGCACCGGGATTGGTCAGGCCCTGGCCTGGAAATTTGCCGAAAAAGAGCATGGCACTATTCTCATTACCGGCCGGAGACGGGAAATGCTGCAGGCGACGGCAGCCGTGGCACCAGACCGAATCCGTTTTCTTGTTTCGGATATCAGCTCGGAAAGCGACCGCCAATTGCTGACCGATCACATCTCTTCGGAGTACGCCCTGCGCTATATCATTCATAATGCCGCGGTGATCGAACCGGTCCGGTCGTTACTCCAGGTAAATCTTGACCAATGGCGCGAACATCAGGCTATCAATGTGGAAGGGCCATTATTTCTGACCCAAAGTCTTCTCTCTCTCTTTTCCGGTGATGGGAGAATTATGCATATTTCGTCTGGTGCGGCCCATTTTGCCTACGCCGGCTGGGGTGCTTATTGCACTTCAAAGGCCGCCTTGCACATGATTTACCAGGTTTTGCGGGTTGAACTAGCCGGGCAGGGAGTAGCCATCGGCAGTGTCCGACCTGGGATAGTTGATACGCCCATGCAGCAACTTATTCGCGCTAAGGATGAAACAGATTTTCCACAGCGCCAGCGTTTTGTGGATTATGAGAGAAAGAGGCAGCTTGAAAATCCGGAGCGGGTGGCCGAATTTATTTACCAGGTTTTGACCAGCACCAGCGCTGAAGAATATAGTGAAAAGGAATGGGATTTCCGTAGCGATGCCGGACGATGGTTTGAACAACAATGATATGATTTTTTCTCACACAGGCCGCAAAATACACTGGGAAAACCAATTCATTTTCCCTCTGTGATCTTCGCGGCTTTGAGTGAGATTTTTTCATATAACGCGGCGAATTTTGAAAAGAGAGATAAAATGTTTCAGCTTTCTGAAATTAATCCGGCTGATAAACCGGCTTTTTACACCGCACTCAATCGGCAACTTGAATTGCTGCTTTATGGTGAATCAGATCTCATCGCCAATATGGCTAATGCCGCTTCACTGCTCTATTTTTCACTGCCGGCTATTAACTGGGCCGGGTTTTATTTACTGAAGGATGGGGAATTGGTTCTCGGCCCCTTCCACGGTAAACCGGCCTGCGTCCGTATCAAATTGGGAAAGGGTGTTTGCGGAACAGCCGCTGCCAGCGGGAAAATACAGCGGGTTGATGATGTGCATCTTTTTCCGGGGCATATTGCCTGCGATGCGGATTCCCGCTCAGAAATCGTCATCCCGCTTTTCGCTGGTCAGAAATTGCTTGGGGTGATGGATATTGACAGCCCGCAAACCGGACGATTTACAGAAGAAGATCAGGCAGGATTGGAAAAATTTACCGGGATTTTGTTATCAGGCTTGATCTAAGCCCGCTATAAATAAAAAAGGCTGCCTGATTTCAGACAGCCTTTTTTTGTGGAGCTAAGGAGGATCGAACTCCTGACCTCTTGAATGCCATTCAAGCGCTCTCCCAGCTGAGCTATAGCCCCAAACGAGCGGCAAATATAATTTTATCAACCATTCTTGTCAAAAAATAATTAAACCGTTACGCCCTGATTGCAATGTAAAATTATATCGGCCGTATCCATCAACTGGTTTAGGGTGCGCGGACTGGAAAATATAACTTCCGGTTGAAAATCAATATTATAGTTTTTGACATCATAAACATTGGCGTAGTAAATCACCTCAGGATCAAAAATGCTTTGCCAGAATGGTTCGGCCAGCCACATTACACCCGGACCATGGAGAAATACTTTTAACCGGCGGTCCAGCGAGCGCATTTCACTGATTTTACCGGAAATATAGGCCGGATCATTTAAACCAGGTTTAAGATCAATGACTATTAAGGCTTTGCCCATAACTCCTCACTGTAAAATTTTGGTACAGGTAGCGGTTTTTTTTCAGGCCGGAACCTGAAATGCCGTCAACTCCACGGCGATCGTTCAATACCTGTGCCAGACAAGATGATCATCTTTCGCCCAGGCTAAAACTGCATAACCGTGAGATTGATTTTCCCTAATGACTTATTTAGTACCGTGGTGAAAAGGATTTCGAAAAATATATTGGCTAAAATCCATGGTCTGTCCCGTTTGGTATTGGCTGCTGAAAATCGGCTAAAGAAAAATTTGGCGGGAATAAATAAGGCCTTTATATTCGCTACCGGAAATACGACCAAATTAGTCGTATTTTTTTGGAGTAAAATACGACCAAAAGAATCGGGTTTTGTGTTAAAATTTAGTAAAAAAACTGAATATGCCTTGATTGCTGTGCTGGAGATGACGGGCAGATCACCGGATAATCTGTTAACCACCCGTGATTTATCGCGCAGCTATAAGATTCCTCTTGAAATTCTGGGCAAGGTTTTACAGAAACTGGTCAAAAACCATATTCTCATTTCCGTCCAGGGTGTCCATGGGGGATATCTGCTCAGCCGGAGCGCAGAAAAAATCAAAGTGAAAGAGATTATCGAAGCAGTCGAAGGTCCGATTCAGCTAATCAGTTGTTCTTCCGGCCGCATCTGCGACTGCGAGCAGATATTTCACTGCAATATCCGCCAGCCGATGGGTGTCATTCAGTATGAACTGGCCCAGTTCTTTGATGGTATTACGGTCATGGATTTGCGCGAGCGCTTCCGGACTTTGCCGGTTGCCAACACAACAAGCCAACCAATTTTAATAAATGGAGGCGATGCCAATGCCGTCTGATTACGAAGTTCTTGATGCCCTGCGTGTGGTTTATGATCCGGAAATAAGGGTAAATATTGTTGATCTCGGTCTGATTTATAGTGTCGATGTCCGCGATGATGGTTTCGTTCTGATAAAAATGACCCTGACTTCACCGGGCTGTCCGGTCTCCGGACAGATCAAGGCTGATATTGAACGCATTGTTCGGCGTATGTCCGGGGTCAGTGATCTTGAAATTGAACTGGTCTGGGATCCGCCATGGGGACCGATGATGATGAGCGAGGAAGCAAAACTGATGTTGGGTTATGATATATAGGAGCGGGAAATGAGTACCGAAAAAGAACAGCTTGAACTGCTGGCCAACCGGGAATACAAATATGGTTTTGTAACAGATATTGAAACCGAGACTTTTCCGGCCGGGCTAAACGAGACTGTTATTGAAAGGTTGTCGGCAAAAAAAAATGAGCCGATATGGATGCTGGAATGGCGGCTCAAATCGTACCGTCATTGGCTGAAAATGAAGGAGCCGCACTGGCCGAAAGTAAAATATCCACAGGTGGATTATAATGCCATCTCCTATTATTCCGCGCCGAAGAGCCAGCCAAAATATGACAGTCTGGATCAGGTTGATCCGGAATTGCTCAGGACCTACGAAAAACTGGGCATTCCACTCGAAGAGCAGAAAATTTTTGCCGGTGTGGCCGTTGATGCTGTTTTTGACAGTGTCTCTGTAGCGACTACTTTCAAAGAAAAACTTAGTGAACTGGGCATTATTTTCTGTTCGATGACGGAGGCTGTGCAGAACTACCCTGAGTTGATCCGGGAATATCTGGGCTCAGTTGTGCCGCCAGGTGATAATTTCTTCGCCGCCCTGAACTCGGCCGTTTTCAGTGATGGTTCCTTTATTTATATCCCAAAGGGTGTCCGCTCTCCGATGGAGCTCTCGACCTATTTTCGGATCAATTCCGCCGAAACCGGTCAGTTCGAGCGAACCCTTATTGTGGCCGATGAAGACAGTTATGTCAGTTATCTCGAAGGTTGTACCGCACCGATGCGCGATACCAATCAGCTTCATGCCGCCGTGGTTGAACTGGTTGCCCTGAAAAATGCCCAAATCAAGTATTCAACTGTCCAGAACTGGTACCCCGGGGACAAAGAGGGTAAAGGCGGCATCTATAATTTTGTGACCAAGCGCGGTATTTGCCGGGGTGACCATGCCAAAATATCCTGGACACAGGTCGAAACCGGATCAGCGATTACCTGGAAATACCCCAGCGTTATCCTGAAAGGCGATCATTCGGTCGGTGAATTTTACTCCGTTGCCATGACCAATAATTTCCAGCAGGCCGATACCGGGACCAAGATGATTCACATCGGGCGGAATACGTCCAGTACAATTGTCTCCAAAGGCATTTCGGCCGGTCGCAGCGATAATAGTTACCGCGGTCTGGTAAAGGTGCTCAAAAGCGCTGAGAATGCCCGCAATTATTCGCAATGCGACTCGCTGCTGATTGGCGATAAATGCGGAGCGCATACCTTTCCCTATATTGAAGTTAAAAATACTACCGCCAGAGTCGAACACGAAGCCACGACCTCCAAAATCAGTGAAGATCAGATTTTCTACCTGAACCAGCGAGGCATAGGTACCGAAGATGCGGTTTCGATGATCGTCAACGGCTATTGCAAAGAAGTATTCCGTGAACTGCCCATGGAATTTGCTGCCGAAGCCCAGAATCTATTGGCAGTAAGCCTGGAAGGCAGCGTTGGTTAAAAAAAGAACAGGAGATTTCATGCTGAAAATAGAAAATTTAAAAGCCTCTGTTGATGGTAAAGCCATTCTGAAAGGGATCAATCTGGAAGTGAGAGCCGGTGAAGTTCATGCCATCATGGGCCCGAATGGTTCCGGGAAAAGTACCCTGGCCAATGTTCTGGCCGGACGGGCTGATTACCAGGTGGATGAGGGACGGGTTGAATTCAGGGACAAAGATTTATTTGAAATGGCGCCTGAAGACCGGGCCCGGGAAGGTTTGTTTCTGGCCTTCCAATATCCGGTGGAAATACCCGGGGTTAGTAATGTTTACTTTCTGAAAACAGCTCTGAATGAGAAGCGGAAATACCAGGGTCTGGAAGAAATGGATGCCGCTGCGTTTTTAAAACTGGTCCGCGAGCGGATGAAAATTGTCGATCTGGATAAAAGTCTGCTCAATCGTTCGGTGAATGAAGGATTTTCGGGCGGTGAAAAAAAGCGAAATGAAATCTTCCACATGGCCGTACTCGAACCAACTTTAGCGCTTTTGGACGAAACGGATTCGGGATTGGATATCGATGCCCTGCGCATTGTTGCCAGTGGTGTAAACCAGCTTCGGAATGAGAAAAATGCCTTTATCATTGTCACCCATTATCAGCGCCTTCTGGAATATATCGAACCCGATTTTGTTCATGTTTTGCACGACGGGCGCATCATCCGCTCGGGCGGAAAAGAGCTGGCGCTTGAGTTAGAAGAAAAGGGCTACGACTGGTTAAAACAGGGCAGCGGAGAATCAAATGGATAATTTACCGGGACTGTCTGCACATTACGGGCAAATACTTGAGACCCTTCTCAACCAGCAGGACAATAATCATCCTGATCAGAGCGTTTTACGAAAAAACGCCTTGCAGCGACTGATGGAAACCGGTTTCCCCTCAACCAGGGATGAGGAGTGGCGGTTTACCAATACCAAAATTCTGAACGAAACAGCCTTCCGCCTGGCGGACACCGTAACCAACGCCAACGCTTCACAGGAACAAAACCGTTTTGACAACTGGCCTGGGATCCGCCTGGTTTTTGTCAATGGCCAATTTATGGCTGGCCTTAGTAAAAATATGGATCCAAATGACCGGCGTCTGAGCATCGAAAATACAGCCTTTATTGCCGATTCTGAGCCGGATGGTTTTGGTCTGCTGCACCTGGCCCTGCAGAATTCCGGTCTGACTATCCGGATTGCAGATAATGTGCAACTCAGTGAACCGATCCATTTGCTGTTTATCGCCAGCGGTGCCGATAACGAAATGATGACCCCGGTTTGTGACATCAATGCCGGCAGAAATTCCGGGCTGACCATTATTGAAAACTTTATCAGCAGCGATCAGAATACAAATTTTACAAATACCCACACCCGGATCCGTTTGTCTGAAAATGCCTCGGTCAGACATATAAAAATCATCAATGAAAATATCCGCAGTTATCATTACGGACAGCTTCGGGTAGATCAGGAAAGAGACAGCCGTTTCCAGTCACTGGCCTTTCTGTTTGGTAACAAATTAAACCGCAATAATATTAGTATCATTTTAAACGGTTCGGGATGTGAGTCGCTGATGGACGGCGTTTTTGCCGGTCACCGTAACCAGCACCACGATGTGCATACCCTGATCCATCACGCCAGTCCGCACTGCCGGAGTCATGAATTGTACCGGGGGATTCTGGCCGATGAATCCAGCGCTGTTTTCAGCGGAAAAATTCATGTCCATCCCGATGCCCAGAAAACCGATGCTCTTCAATCCAATAATTGCCTTTTGCTTTCGGATCAGGCTACGATTAATACCAAGCCGCAGCTTGAAATTTATGCCGACGATGTCAAATGCACACACGGGGCAACGGTCGGTCAGTTAAACGAAGACCAGATTTATTATCTGCGCAGCAGGGGAATTCCGGAAAAAAAAGCCAGGAATATCCTGACTTATGCCTTTGCCCGGGAAATAATTGAACAGGTAGAAACGGAAGAGGTCAGAAATTATATTGACCAGCTGTTACTGAACAGACTCGAGGAAGATATGGATTTTCATAAATAATGGATCAAAATCAGGCTGCCATTTTTGATGACCGTCTGCTCGAACTAAGCCGGCATCCGCTACACATGTTAGTTCCCGGGCAGTTTACCGATCAGCTTCAGGCTGAAAATGCTCTTTGCGGAGACCAGTGTATACTATACCTGATCCGGGAGGGTGAAACCATTCGTCAGGTTTTTTTCTCAGGCCAAAGCTGTACTATGGTCCGTGCTTCTGCCTCGGTGCTGACCGGTCTGATCCGGGATTATCCCGTAAATTCTGCGCTTTATCTGGCCAAAACCGCAATTGAGTTTTTTCGGCATCCCGGACAGGACGTCGCTGATTTGCCGGAAATTTTCTCGGTATTTTTACCACTCCGCCAATTTCCGACCCGTACCAAATGTTTGATTTTACCCTGGCAGGCCCTGTCCCAATTATCTTTGGAAGGCAAAAAATAATGCAACTGGAATCTGTTGTCCGCCCGGCGGAATTCGATGTACTTCGGATCAGAGAAGATTTTCCTATTCTGAACGAAAAGATCCATGGCAAACCTCTGGTTTACCTGGACAATGCAGCAACGACCCAGAAACCACTACCGGTAATCGATGCGCTGCGTGATTATTATCTTCATCATAATGCCAATGTTCACCGGGCGATCCATGTTCTGGCCGAAAGAGCCACCGAAGGATATGAAAAAGCCAGGCAGGCTGTAGCCGAATTTATCAAAGCCCGCAGCGAGCGCCAGATTATTTTTACCAGAGGTACAACCGAAGCCATAAACCTGGTGGCCAGCGCCTGGGGCCGGAAATTTGTACGCGCCGGGGATGAAATAATGCTCACCGAAATGGAGCACCACAGCAATTTGGTTCCCTGGCAGATCTTAGCGCAGGAAGTTGGTGCGGTGCTGCGTTTTATCCCTTTCACGGAAGAGGGCATTCTCGATGTCCGGCGGTTTGAAACCCTGCTCTCCGGCCGGACCAGGATTATCGCCCTGTCCCACATGTCCAATGTTTTTGGAACCATCAACCCGATAAAACGGATCATCCGCATGGCGCACGACCGCGGCATCCCGGTTCTGCTCGACGGAGCGCAGAGTGTGCCGCATCTGCCCATCGATGTTGATTTCCTGGATTGTGATTTCCTGGCTTTTTCCTCCCATAAAATGCTTGGCCCGACCGGGATTGGTGTACTTTACGCCAAAGATCATCTGCTCGAAAATATGAATCCCTACCAGGGCGGCGGGGAAATGATCAGCACGGTCTGGCTGGAAAATTCTACCTGGAATGAAATTCCGCACAAATTTGAAGCCGGCACACCAAATATCGAAGCAGCTTTTGGCTTCCATGCCGCTCTCGATTATCTGCAGTCGATTGGCATGAAACGGGTCACCCTGTATGAGCAGGAGCTGACAACCTATGCCCTGAACCGGATGAAACAGGTTGAAGGTCTTAATATTTATGGCGATGCCCCGGAACGCGGCGGTGTGATTTCTTTTAATATTGAAGGCTTACATCCCCATGACCTGGCCCAGTTTCTCGATCAGCATGGTATCGCCATCCGGGCCGGTCACCATTGTGCCCAGCCGATTATGCGCAAGCTGAATATTGCCGCCACTGCCCGGGCCAGTTTTTATCTTTATAATACCTTTGAAGAAATAGATTATTTTGTCGATTCTCTCCGCAAGGCCCGGGTATTCTTTCTGTAAATCTTTATTATTAAAAGATTTAATCTGCGGTCAGACGGAGAAAACATTTGCCCGGCCGAATTGCCCTTTCTAAATTTCTATTTTATTAACCTGGGAAAAGATTGAACAGGCAGCGCAGACTAAGCAACGACGAGCGGCGGCATTTTTTACAATTGCGGCGAAATTTCAAGGGTCCGGTTATTGGGGTGACCGGCAGTCTTGGCAAAACCACAACCATCGAAATGATTGACTGTGTGTTATCAACCCGCGGCCGGGTGTTGCGCAGCCATCAAAGCCACGGTGACTGGTCCACCAATATTGAATTACTGAACAAGCTGGGCCCGGAATATGATTTTGCCCTGTTTGAGTTTGATTATCAGCGCGGCGACCGGTTTGGAGAAATGCTGCGTCTGATCAAACCGACCATTGGAATTGTCACCAATATCGGCGATGCTCACCTCAATTACCTAAGCCGGATGATGAATACCGCACTGGAAAAATCTGAGGTAGTCAAATATCTGGCCCGTAATGGTCTGGCCATTTTGAATAAGGACGACGAGCTGACCTCCGCCCTGGCTGACCATATCGCTACCGGCAACATCATTAAATACGGTTTGAGTCAAAATGCCCGGTTCTACGCATCCGATATTGAACAGCTCGGTCCGAACGGCAGCCGGTTTAAAATTAGTGGCGGTGAGGAAGTACGTATTCCGATTTACAGTATTCCCGATGTTTATAATTTTTTAGCAGCCTACAGTCTATTGATCAATCTGGATTTTTCGACCGCTGAAATTGCTGCTCAATTTCAGAAGAATTTTATTATGCCGGATGGCCGCGGTCAGATTCACAAAATCAAAAATAATTATTACCTGGATGAAAGCTACCGGGCTACACCGCGTTCACTCAGTAAAGCTGCCCGCTCCCTGATCGGCTTCAAACCCTACTCCCGAAAATTGATTTTTATCGTCAGTGATATGGAAGAAGCTGGCGTGAATATCGAAGATCATCATCTGAACATGGGCTATTTCCTGTCTGCCCTGCCCATCGATTCTCTGATTACGGTTGGTGAGTATGCCCGGCATATTGCCAAAGGGGCATCACTGATCTGGAACCCGGATAAGAATATTTTTTCGGTTAACTCGGTTGACGAGGTTCTGAATATACTCGATAATGTCCTGGTCGAAAATTCAGCCATTTCCGTCAAGGGAATCGGGTCAGTTGCTTCGCGGCGAATTTTAAAATATCTGAAAACCAGATAAATTTGTGAGGATGTCCATGTTAAAAACCATCATGTTCCTGTTGCTTTTTATTTGTATTGGTCAATTATCTGCCCAGACCGATAAAGAAAAATTTTTCAGGGATTATGAAGCCGGTATTGATGATTTGCGGCGCAGGAACGCAGAAATCCTTTCACCTGATTTTTTTAAAAAATCTATTGAAAACTACGAAGAGGCAGTTCGCTTGTGGGATGAGGGCAAGGGCCCGAAACGCACCCGGCCAAGCCTTGACAAATCGGCCGACTTTGTACGGCGAGCCAGCCACGTGGTTGAAATGATGAACACACACCTGCCTGAAGCCATCAGCAGCCGGGAAGACGCTCTTGCTTCAAGTGCAGCGCTTTTTTCTGAGTCGTTGTGGGAAAAAGGGGAGACTGCTTTCCACGAGGCAGCCATAGACATGGAAGAAAACAATTTGCGCAGCGCCCAAAAGAACGGAGAGGAAGCCAGGAATTTCTACCGCCAGGCCGAACTGGGTGCCATAAAAAACGGAATTTTGGGTGAGGCCCGTTCGGCTATTGCCCTGGCCGTGGAAGCCGAAGCTGAAAAATACTGTCCGAACACAATCAGCAATGCCCGGAAACAACTGACCGAAGCAGAAAACCTGCTTAATGACAATCGCTACGCCAAAGACCAGGCTATACAAAAAGCCAGAGTTGCCTTGTATGAAGGTCGGCATGCCCAATACCTGGCCCGGACTATCCTGGTGCTTTCAAAGAATGAACGTAACTGGGAAGGATTGATTTTAGGTTTCGAGGAAATTCTGATCAATATCACCAACCAGTTCAATCATCAGCCAATGTTTGATACCGGCTTCGACCCTGCAGCAAAAGCGGTTATGGCCTATATCGCCAATATCAAGAATGAATATAACCGGCTGACAGCCGAAAATGCCCAACTGCAGGAAGAACTGGGCATTGTAAAAGAAAAAGCGGAAGTTTCTTCTGCCCAGCTTCAGGCTCAGAAAAACCGGGAAAGAAAGATAAATAAAATCAAAGATCTGTTTAGTGAGGATGAAGCAAAAGTCATTTATCAGGGCGATCAACTTATTATCCGTTTACATGGTCTGAAATTTCCATCGGGTCAGGCTATTATTCAACCGGAGTATTTTTCAATGCTGACCAGGGTTCAACGGGCCCTGCAGGAATTTCCGGGCCAGCATTTTATGATTGAAGGACACACGGATAGTCAGGGTGCCAACGATGCCAACCTGCTCCTCTCAGAAAAGCGGGCTGCTGCAGTAAAGGAGTATCTGCTGGCCAATATGGGGCTGGATCCCGGACAGATAGATCATTACGGAATTGGCGAATCGCGGCCGGTTTTAAGCAATGAAACTGCCGAAGGCCGGGCCATGAACCGGCGCATCGAAATAGTCATCACGTTATCAGAATTATAAAATTAGACGCCGCACTATTCCCAACTTTAAGAAACCATGTCGCGGGAAGAAGTATGGGCATGCTTTATCCTGCTCCTTCTCCGGGCACCATTTGGCAATTATAACCGTAGTAAATACCTTTTCAAAAGATTTTCGCCGGTTCTGAAATTAACCCGCTTCCATACTCTACCGGTGGCACCTGTTTTGCATTTCCCGGAACCATGTCTGTCTCCGAACAAAAAAAGAACCTCCTGGTTATCGATCCTGATCCTGAGTTTTGCAGGAGTGTCCGGCTTTTCCTGGAAGAGTGCTTCCGGGTTTATACCCGGCAGGGTCTGACCTATATTGATTATGCTATCATTCTTAACCGGATTGACCTGATTCTGGTTGAGGCCGATTTTGGCAGCGATCGACTAATACCCTTAATCAACAGCCTGCGCCTGAACCATCCGGCTGTTAAAGTGGTGGTCATGTACACTTTCTTTCCCATTGACCGAAACGATGAGCAAAGCCTTGCCTCCTTAGCTGACGGCCTGATTTCTAAACCGTTTGATGTCAGTGAACTTAAAACCAAGCTTGAAAAACTGCTGACAACTCCTGCCATCAGTTCCCCTCAGGACTAAGCCGGTTTGCTTTCTATCAAATCTGATTCATTGAATTAATAATACTCAGGCTTTATATTGCCCACGGATTTAAGGATGAATCATTGTGAAAGAATTCGGCTACAAAGATAAGCTGGTTGTTGGAGAAAGAGAATTTCTAATTCACACCGGTACCAATCCCCTTGACCAAACCGCCGTTTCCGAGGTTTTTGAATCCGGACATTTTATTTATCACAGCCGGTCGGATTTTGAACTGCGTCAGCAGAGTGAAGAAAAAGCTGATATGACTTACATCGAGCAGACCACGCATCAGCTTCACCACGATGTTATGGATGAAATCCGGGTTCTGTTCCTGGTCAATGAAAAAATAAAACTGATCCGCCAGCCCATGCCACATTACCGCCTGGCCAATCTTTTTCTTTATAAAAATTTTCTACCTGAGGCGGTTGATAATTTCCAAAGGGTGATTGCCCTTGACCCCAAAAATAAAAAAGCACACAAGCGTCTGGCGCTGGCTTCTCTTTCCACAGGGCAATTTGAAACAGCTGTTGATGTCATAAAACAAGCTATTCTTCTCGCCCCAAACTATCCCGATTTGTACAATATTTCAGGTGTAATTAACACCAGGCTGCACCGCTTCGATCAGGCTAAAGGCGATTTTCAGAAAGCCATCCAGCTTAAACCAATATTTCTTGAAGCCAATTTCAATCTTGGTTTACTCTTGTTTTTCAGCACCATTGCCGAACAGGATGAAAGTGCTGCCCTTGTTATCCCGGCCAGGGTAAACCGGGCCCTGAACGAATTACAGAGCTGGCCGGTTTATCAGAAACCGTTCTGGCAGAGCCGCATCCAAAAACTTAAAACAGCCATGCTTGGCGGCAGTCGGGATGAAGTGCTGAATACACTGTATCATTTTCAGATAGACCTTGTTACCTATGAAGATTATAATCCGGCCATCGATCTCTTCTTCCTGAAATTTATGTATGGCGGGAAGCAACTGACCCACGACGAAATGGAATTATATGAATTAAAAATTAAGGATGAGGCCACTTCGCAGAAGGACTTCGCTGATTTCTGGAATGAGCTTGGCATCGTCCATCTTGTCCAATGCCGGGACTACTTTTTAAAAGCCGTGGCCGACTTTGAAAAAGCTATAAAGATCAATGATAAATATTCTGAAGCCCAGAAAAATTTTGACCTGCTTAAACATAATAAAAATGGTTTCCTGATTCTGCTGCGGGCCATTCTCAAATAATTATGGCCTATATCCTCGCCGTCGACAACGAAGAGCGTATGTGTAAGCTGATCCGCACGGCCCTTGAGCTGGATGGGCACCGCGTTGACATTTCTTTTTCCGGGGCTGAAGCCCAGCAATTGATTTCAAAAAATCCCTACGACATTGTGGTTACCGATCTGAAAATGTCCCCGGTAGACGGTCTGGCTGTATTAAAATATAGCCGGCAGCACAGCCCGGCGGCCGAAGTTATTCTGATTACGGCTTTTGCCACCCAGGAAACCGCCCTGCAGGCCATGAAAGACGGCGCCTACGATTACCTGATTAAGCCTTTTAAAATGGATGAACTGGCCCTGCGTATTGCACGGATCATGCGTCAGAAAAATCTGGAACGGGAAAACAGGGAACTGAAGAAAAAAGTAGAAACCGAAGCAGCCGGAGATCTACCTGGTTTTATCGGGAAAAGCAACCGCATGCGCCAGGTTTTTCAACTGATCCGCCGGGTCGCTGAAAATGATACCGCCGTTTTGATACGCGGCGAAAGTGGTACCGGTAAGGAGCTGGTCGCCAGCGCCATTCACCGCCTGAGCCAGCGCCGGGATTTCCCGTTTGTGGCTATCAACTGCGCTGCCTTACCGGAAAATCTGCTGGAAAGCGAACTTTTTGGTTATGAGAAAGGCGCCTTTACCGGGGCCGACCGGCAGAAAAAAGGTCTGCTCGAAACCGCCTCCGGCGGTATCCTGTTTCTGGATGAAATTGGTGACTTACCGCTCAGTCTTCAGGCCAAACTGTTGCGCGTTTTGCAAAATAACGAATTGATCAGGCTTGGCGGGCAGGAAAAAATTCAACTTAATTTCCGCCTGATCACAGCAACCCATCAGAATCTGGAAGAAATGATTGGTCAGCAACGCTTCCGGTCGGATCTGTTTTACCGCATCAACATTTTCCCGATAGTGCTGCCAGCCCTGCGCGAACGGAAAGAAGACATACCGGAACTGATCCAGTTTTTTCTGCGCCGCTACCCGGAAAAATCCATTTCTTCCGCTGTCCGGCGGATGCTTATCGAATATGACTATCCGGGAAATGTCCGTGAGCTTGAGAATATAATTGCCCGGGCTGTGATCATGAATGACGGGGTAATCGATGAATTGAACCTGCCCGGGGCTGAAGCAACTGTTTCATCTGTGCAAGGTGGTGGAACGACCTCCGGTGAATACCAGATACCCGACAGCGGAATTGTCCTCGATGATTTTGAAAAACAGTTAATTCTGCAGGCCATCCGGAAAAGCGATGGAAATAAAAGCCGGGCAGCCGAGCTTCTTGGCATCACCCGGCGCAGATTGTATTCGATGATGGAACGATTCGGCCTGCCGGTATAAACGTTATTCTTAAAACTTAAATTAACCAAAAGTTAAAAAGAAGGTTGTGAAATTTGTTCGACCATAGGCAGGTTGACAGGTAAATATAGTCTTCCTGTGACAGTATGAGGGTGGGACACGCTGAATTAAGTCATTCTGTCCCGCATGGGCGGGATCAGCATCCCTTTCAGGTTCATGTTTGGCATCTCTCAGATTCCGATCCCGCACAGCAGATTGTCGCAGGATTCTCATTATGGCGAAGTTTCGAATGATCAGAATTTTAAATAAAATAGGTTATGTTAAAAATCCTGGTCCGATAGCAATCCATAACCCGGAAAGTGAAATTTATGCCGGAATTACCTGAAGTGGAAACGGTGGCCCGGGAACTGCGCCTGGTTCTGCCCGGGTTGAAAATAGAATCACTTACAGCCATCTATCCCAAATCTTTTGAAAACCGGGCCGCTCAGTATTCATTAACGCAAACGATCAGCGAGATCAGCCGGCAGGGAAAATACCTGATTTTCCGGCTGGACAACACGTTTCTGATCGCCCATCTGCGCATGACCGGAGTTTTTAGTTTTCATACCGGATCCGAGTCCACAGGAAAATACTGCCGGGTGCTGATCCGCTTTACAGATCATAGTCAGCTTCAATTTCTCGATACCCGCAAATTCGGGCGCATCTGGCATGTGGCGGAAATATCGGAAATCACCGGGCAACTCGGCAAAGATGCCCTTGATCCATATTGGACGGAAAAAACTTTCAGCACCGCACTCAATGCTTCCCGACAGGGCATCAAGGCTTTGCTGCTCGGCCAGTCGGTCATCTCCGGTTTAGGCAATATTTACACCGATGAGATTTTGTTTGCCTCAGGTATTCATCCCCTGAGTATTTCAGCAACAATTCCGGCCCGGAAGAAAATAGAACTTTTTCAAAATATACACGCCACGCTGCGTTTTGCTATCGGGCAAATGGGCAGCACCATCTCCGATTACCGCACGGTAAATGGTGAATCCGGAAATTTCCAAAACTACTTCAGGGTTTACGCCCAGACCGGAAAACCCTGTCCGCAATGCGCCCGGCCCATCCAAAGGATACGAGCTGCCGGGCGTTCCACTCATTATTGTCCTTATTGCCAGAAGCTGAGCAAATGAAGACGATTATTACCCTGATGACCGATTTCGGTAGCGAAGATGGTTATGCCGGTGCGCTAAAAGGGCGGATTTTGTCCATCAATCCCGAGGCCCGGCTGCACGATATCGGCCATGAAATTCCGCCCTTTAATATTGCCCACGGCGCTTATGCTTTGCGGACCTATTTTTTTGAATATCCCGAGAAGACCGTTCATATCGCTGTCGTTGATCCCGGTGTCGGTAGTAACCGGGATGGTCTGGTTATCCGTTGTGACGGACGCTGGTTTGTCGGGCCGGACAACGGACTGGCTGATCTGATTTTGTATGACCGGACCTATGAGGCCTTTAAAATCAGAACCAAAGCCGTTTCACCACACCTGGTCAGTCAGACTTTTCACGGCCGGGATATTTTTGCCCCGGTTGCTGCCGCGCTCAGTCTCGGCCAATTCCACAGGGACTGGTTTGAGCCTTTTACATACAAACCCCGGCAGGCCCGAATAGATTTGGGCACTGGACGAATACCGCTCTTATGCGCCGATCATTTCGGAAATCTTATCTTCAATCTGCACCATTCCGAGCTGGTTGGGAAAAAAATATTAAAACTAAGCTATAAAAACTTTTCAACTACTCTGATCTGTCCTTATTTTAGCGCCGTTGAGCAGGGGCAGCCCCTGTTCCTCTGGAATTCAGCCGGCTTTCTTGAACTGGCCGTAAACCAGGGCAGTGCTGCGGACTATTTTAATCCGGTGGAAAGTGAAGTTCTTTTAAGTACAGAGTGCGATGAAGTTTAATTCAAAACTATTCCGATCACAGGGCAAGGAACTGATTTTCTCCTTTGTTCTGGCTTTTATTCTCTGGTTTATGGTTGTGGCCAATAAAGTTTATGAAGACCGGTTTGAGATTCCCATAAAAATTGTCAGTCTGCCGGAAGGCAAAATTCTAAGCAACCGTCTGCCCGATCATATTACGGCCGAATTGCGCGGGCGGGGCAGATCTCTGTTTAGTTTATATGTGCTAAAGCCGTCACTACAGCTTGAACTTTCCACTTTCGATAAATCTGCTTCCATCGATTTGAATGTCTATAAAAATAATATCAGCCTGCCAAAGGATCTCGGTGTGGAAATTACCCGGATCATCCATCCGCTTGTACTTGATATCCATCTTGATCAGTATATTGAACAGAAAATTCCGGTCCGTCTGGACTATACAGTGAATACAGCGGCTGGTTATCTTCTGGATGGCACGACTATCGAACCGGAATCGGTGCTGGTCAAAGGGCCAGAACTGGTTGTCTCCAACCTGACCGAAATATTGACCGAACCGGTTTTTCGTCAGGATGAGAAATTTCCCTTTGAAACGGCGGTTAAAATTATAAATGCCATGCCCGGAATTCTCAGGATGCAGCCGTCCCAGGTCCATGCCAAATTTTTAATAGAACGCTATGTTGAACGGAATATCTATAATATTCCGATCCAGATTTTAGGTGTACCTGCCCATCTTGTGGCCGAGGCCCGGCCGGCTACCATCACCATCAAGGTTAAAGGCGCCGAGTCTACGGTTTCTTACCTGAAGACCGAAGATGTCGCTGTTTCTTTCAATTACCGCACCCAGTACCGCAGTGCCCACGACCGCTATCCTTACGAAATTGAATTACCCGATAATATTTCCCTGGTCAGCAAATCGCCCAATATCTTTACCATTACCCTGCGCGAAAGGGCAAGCGAATGATAGTTCTGGGGGTTGAAACCTCCTGTGACGAGACCTCGGCTGCTGTTTTACATGATGGTCAGATTTTAAGCAGTATCATCTCTTCACAGGATGTTCATGAGGCCTTTGGCGGTGTTGTACCCGAACTGGCTTCCCGTGAGCATGTCCGGCTGATTGTGCCCATGGTCCGCCAGGCCCTGCAGAAAGCAGAACTGGAAAGTTCGGCGATAGAAGCCTGTGCCGTCACTTACGGCCCCGGTTTGGTCGGCGCTCTGCTGGTTGGCCTGAATTTTATAAAGGGTTTTTCAGCCGGAAGAAACATTCCCTATATCGGTGTCAATCATATTGAAGGCCATATTTATGGTACCTTTCTTTCCAACCCCGATTTTGCCTTCCCGGTCCTGTTTCTGATAGTATCGGGCGGTCATACCCAGCTTGTGCTGATGCCTTCCCACTTACAATATGAAATTGTCGGTGAAACAATTGATGATGCAGTCGGCGAGGCCTTTGATAAAGGCGCCAAGATGCTCGGGCTGGGTTATCCGGGCGGACCGGTGATCGACCGCCTGGCGGCTGACGGCAACCCGGAATTTTTCGAATTTCCCCGGGCCTTGCGCCGCCACGATAATCTCAATTTTAGTTACAGCGGATTGAAAACTTCTCTGCTGACCTTTATCAACAAGAATCCGCAAACCTTTATTCAGGAAAACCTGTCCGATATCTGTGCTTCCTACCAGGCGGCGGCGGTCGATATCCTGATTGAGAAAGCTCTGACTGCCGCCCGCAGCTTCGGTTGTCCGACCATCGGCCTGGCCGGCGGTGTGGCTGCCAATTCCCGGCTGCGCGCCAAGCTGCAGCAAAAATGTGCCGCCAACGGGTCGCAGCTTCTGATACCCGAACTGAAATATTGCACGGATAATGCCGCCATGATAGCCCGGGCCGGTTATGAATATTTAAAGAGCGGACATTTCTCAGCCGGGAATTTAAATGCCTGGCCGGCGCTGCGTCTCGGCCTTAACCGCAGCTTTGAGAGTATCCCGGTTTGATCAGCCTGAATATTCCTTTCATACTTTTTCCGCTGCTTATCGCGGTCGCGGGCTGGCTGGCCTTCGGTCTGTATAAAATTCATCGCCCGGTGCTTGGTAGCGCTGTTGTCCGCATTTTTACACTGCTCCGCTTCACGGTAATTTTCCTTCTGCTGATACTTTTGCTCCGGCCCTGGGCCTTTATCAGCCGGACGGCCAATCAATATCCAAAGCTGGCTGTTTTCTATGATCATTCCATTTCCATCGGGACAACAAACAACGAAGAGAACCGGCTGGATTCTGTGAAGGCAGCACTGGCTATGGCTGGAAAATATAATATGCCCTACCAGGTTTTTGCCTTTGGCAGTGAAGTATCGGCCCGCAGCGGGTTGGGCCTGCCCGACACGCTTCAACCGGAAACAGATTTTAGCAATCTGCTCGAATTTATCAGCCGCCAGTCATTTGATCAGGTTCTCCTGGTTTCGGACGGCCGGATGACCGATCCGGTTTTCCCGCTTATCGGGCCATCCGGACTGCCGGTCATCCATACATTGCTGCTCGGCCGGATAACCCCGCCCACCGATCTGGCCATCACCTATATCTCCGGCCCGGAAACCTGGTCTGCCGGCCGGGAAGGTCTGCTTAAAATTGGTTTGAGTGCTACCAATCTGGAGCGGGAACAGGCTGTTGAATTATCGCTGCCCGGCCAGACATCGCGGCTGATCCGTTATCCGGCAGGGAAAAGTGAACAGGAAGTTCAATTTAATTTTACACCGCCCCGGGCCGGGCTCCACCTGCTTAATTTCCGTCTGGCCGGTCTGGCCGCTGAAAATAATCTCCAAAATAACCAACAATCCCTGACCATTCGGGTCCGGCCGGCCAAACTCAATATACTTCTGGTTTCGGACCGTCCGGATCTGGACAGCCGTTTTATGGCCCGGATTCTGAATTCCAATGATGACACCGCCTGTCATCTGTATTGGCCGCAATTGCCGTCAACCAAACCGCCGTCCGGTTACCAGGCCGATCTGTTAATCCTGCATGGCTTTAATCAGCAGCCGGATGTGCAAACCCTTACCACTCAATATCTGAAGCCGGATAACCGGCCGGTTTTTATAATCGGCGGATCAGCCGCTTCCCTGACCGCAATGGCCCGTAGTCTGGGCATTGACTATCAAACTTCGCCGGCCGGAGAAACCGAAATCAGCGGTTTTACTCCCCATGAAACCGTTCGTTTTGTTTACCCGGAGGTAACGGCCAGCGATTTTTTCTGGAGCCGGCTGGCACCGCTCAACCAATCGGGCAGCCTGACTGCGCTTAAACCGGATGATGCGCTGCTCATCGCCTCCCGGGAGCGCCCGGTGGTTTGGAAAAATGCGCCGGACAAAGTGTTCTTTTTTGGCCGGGGATTCTGGAAATGGCATTTTCTGAATGCCGGACAGCCTTCAGCAGCAGATGGTTTCGCCCGCTTCATACATGATCTGGTCTGGAATACTTTTGAATCACAGTCCGTAAAAAGATTTGAAATTGTTGCCGATAAAACAGAAATGCTCAGTCAGGAGATAAATCACTGGCAGGTCAACCAGCGTCAAACTCTGCCCGGCGCTGCCCGGCTGATGGTAAGGCTCGACTCGACCGTACTTTATGATGGTGCCCTTGGCGATTATAACCGTGAGCAGCAGCCGGGATTCAGAATTTACAGACCCGGTCCGGCCACACTTTCAGCCCGGTTGCTACTGGACGGGCAGACCATTGAAGCCGATTCCGTATCCCTTGCTGTGCAGGCTGTTGGCGCTGAATTCACCGATCTTTCGGCCAGCCCGCTCCTGCTGAAAAAAATCAGCCAGACCAGCGGTGGAAAATTTATCCGCCTTAGTGGACTGGATAGTTTAATGAACGCCTGGGCCGGCAGCGCCGTACCCGAAATTAAAAAGCAGGAAATCGACCTGCGCTATTCTTACATTGTCATCGGGCTTATTCTAACCCTGCTCATCGTTGAATGGTATATGCGCCGGAAAAAACAACTTATCTGAGGCCGGATTTATGGTTATAGATTTATCCCATCCCTTTGACCAGAACATGACTCTGTACCCGGGAACACCAGCGCCGGTTTTCACCCAATTGAACAGTCTTGAGAACGATGGTTTTCGCCAGAAACTAATTACCCTGGCCAGCCATATGGGCACCCATGTCGATGCGCCGGGACATATTCTGCCCGGCGGACGCTTTCTGGATCAGTTTACAGTTGAAAATTTTATAGGTGCCGGCCAGGTAATTGATGTCCGCCCGGCCGGAAAATACATCACACCAGGGCTGGTTGAAGGTAAAATAAAAGCGGACACCCGCTTTGTACTTTTCCTGACCGGTTTTGGGTCATACTGGGGCCAAAGCCGTTATCTGGAGGATCAGCCGGCTCTGGCTGAAGAAACCGCTGCTTATCTGGCCGGTTTTTCGTTAAATGGTATCGGTATTGATACCATATCCATTGACCCGCCGGACTCTATTACTTTACCGGCGCACCGGTGGATTCTCGGTGCCGGGTTTTTGATTCTGGAGAATCTGAACAATCTGCATCTGCTTTTGGATAAAACCTTCCGGATCATCTTTTTGCCTCTGCTGATTCCTCAATCAGATGGTTGTCCGGTCCGGGTTATCGCCATAGTGGAGGAAAAATGATCCGGCCGCGTTGCGCCTGGGTACCTGCCGATGATCCGCTTTATCGCCGTTATCACGATGAGGAATGGGGTGTTCCGGTTTTTGATGAACGGTTGATGTTTGAATTTCTGATATTAGAAACCTTTCAGGCCGGGTTGAGCTGGCGGACCATTCTGAACAAACGGGAAAACTTCCGCCGCTCCTTTTCCAATTTTGATTTTGTCAAGGTCGCGGCATTTGATGAAACGGATATTGCCCGCTTAATGCAGGATAAAGGCATTATCCGCAACGGCCTTAAAATAAAGGCAGCTATAAAAAATGCCCGCGCCGTTGTCCGGCTCCATGAAGCAGGCCGTTCCCTGGTTTCCTTTTTCTGGGAGTTTACCGGTGGTCAGCCGATCATCAATTCTTTCCATGAAAACAGTGAAATTCCGCCGCTGACACCCCTGGCCGAAACAATCTCCATAGAATTAAAAAAACTCGGCTTTGCTTTCGTCGGCCCGACGGTCGTCTATGCCCACATGCAGGCCACCGGTTTGGTCAATGACCACCTGTGTTCCTGTTTCCGCTATGCGCAAGTTACCGTTCCGGCTGCAGCCGGAAATATCCCGGGCGGGAACTGATGAAGCGTATTTTTATTAGCGGGGGAACCGGTCTGATCGGTACTCACCTGATCCGTGAACTGCTGAAAACCGGTCCGGTCAGTATAATTGTTGCCTCGCGTTCTCCGGAAAAAGTGCGCCGGAAATTTGGCAATTCCGTTCAGTTTGCTTTCTGGAATGAGGAAAAGAATCTGGTCTGGTTCCGGCAACTTGAAAGCTGTGATGCGGTGATCAATCTGGCCGGAGAAAGTATTGCCGGAAGCTGGTGGAGCAGGGCCTATAAGGAAAAAATTCTGCACAGCCGGCTGCGGGCAGTTCAGGCTTTTAATGATGCCTTTCAGGTTGTCCGCCATTTTCCGCCCTTGTACATCCAGGCTTCGGCCGCCGGCTATTACGGACACACCGGGTCATCATCCGTTGATGAGAACGGGGAAGTAGGCCGGGGTTTTTTAGCCGATGTTGCCTACGCCTGGGAAAATGTTCTCGATATGGAAATTCAGAACAAATCACGGGTGGTTTTCCTGCGCACCGGACTGGTTCTGTCACGGTCGGCAGGCATCCTGCCCAAAATGCTGCTGCCTTTCCGCCTCGGTTTGGGCGGCCCGATCGGGGATGGCCGGCAGGGACTGCCCTGGATCAGTATCGAAGATGAAATCGCGGCGATTCTTCACATCATGAAAACTCCTCAGATCCATGGTGCGGTCAACCTGGCTGGACCGGAAGCTGCCGATATGAATACATTTGCCCGCACGCTGGCCCGGATTCTACACCGCCCCGCTGTGTTTCGCATCCCGGGTCCGCTGGTCCGGCTGATCGGCGGGGAAATGGGCCGGGAACTGTTGCTGGCCGGACAGAATATCAAGCCGGCTAAATTGCTTGAACACGGCTACCGGTTTGTTTTTACCAGTCTTGAACAGGCTTTGCGCCATGAATTGAATCGTAAACCGGAACAACTATTTAGATAAATTTTACCCGTTCCGGGTGGTGATGAACTGCCGGAAATACAAATCATTGACCAGACAGGGAAAAGATGATTTCTAAAATTACCAGTGCTGCCGTTCTGGGCATTGAAGCCCACCCCGTGGAAGTGGAAACCCATATTGAAGGTAATATCCCGTTTTTTGGTATTGTCGGTTTGCCGGATAATGCAGTTAAGGAGAGCCGGGAACGGGTGATTGCGGCGATTAAAAATTCCGGGCTCAAATTTGTTCATCAGCGTCGGATAACCATAAACCTGGCTCCGGCTGATGTAAAAAAAGAAGGCTCGGCTTATGATCTGCCTATTGCCCTCGGGATTCTAATTGCGGATGGTACCATCCACTCCGATAAGGCCGGAGAGAATATTTTTCTTGGAGAGCTGGCTCTGGATGGCAGTCTGCGACCGGTTCACGGTGTTTTACCAATTGCGGTCATGGCCAGACAAAAAGGCTTCCGCAGTCTGCTTATCCCGGAAGTGAACGCCCGCGAAGCGGCCATGGCCGGTCCCGATCTGAAAGTTTATCCCGTCCGCAATCTGCGCCAGGTAATCGATTTTCTGAATGGTGAACAGGAAATAGCACCTTTCGAAATAGATCTGCTGGCCTTATTCCATTCCGCCGTCAGAGACCTGCCCGATTTCCATGATGTAAAGGGTCAGGAACATGTCAAGCGTGCCCTGGAAGTTGCTGCTGCCGGACGCCACAATGTGATCATGATCGGGCCGCCCGGTTCGGGAAAAACCATGCTGGCCCGGAGATTCCCGGGAATTCTGCCCGATCTTTCTCTCGAAGAGGCTATTGAAACAACAAAGATTCATTCGGTTGCCGGGATATTGCCAATGGAACTGGGTCTGATTACCCGGCGTCCTTTCCGCTCGCCGCATCATACAATATCTGATGCTGCCCTGGTTGGCGGAGGCCGGATTCCCCGGCCGGGCGAGGTCAGTCTGGCTCATAACGGGGTACTGTTCCTGGATGAATTTCCTGAATTCAAAAAAAATGTTCTGGAAGTGATGCGTCAGCCGATGGAGGATCAGCAGGTCACCATCAGCCGGGCTTTGCAAAGTCTGACCTATCCGGCCAATTTTGTTTTGCTGGCCGCCATGAATCCTTGTCCCTGCGGTTATTACGGGGCACCTACCCGGACCTGCACCTGTTCTTCCGTCCAGATTCAAAAATATCAGTCACGCATTTCCGGGCCATTGCTCGACCGGATCGATATTCATGTGGATGTTCCGGCCATAAATTTTAAGGAATTATCCGCCGACCGGCTGGGCGAACCCTCGGAACAGATCCGGTTGCGGATTGAAAAAGCCCGCCAAAAACAGATCGAACGGTTCCGTGAGCTGCCAAAAATCCGGTTCAATTCGGATATGCAGCCAAAACAAATCCGTGAATTCTGCCGGCTGGATGAGAGCGGGAAAGCTCTGCTCAAGACTGCCATTGAACGGCTGGGACTCTCGGCCCGGGCTTATGACCGGATTCTTAAAGTCTCCCGGACTATCGCCGATCTGGATGCTCAGGATCAGATACTCAGCCAGCATCTCAGTGAAGCTATTCAGTACAGAAGCCTTGACCGCGAATATTGGGCCTGAAAACTTTGACGCTGCGCCGGAAAGCCATGTAAATAACTCCACTGTGATGTTGATATATTTGAGTGATGGAAGTAAATTCTGCGATTCATACAAAAAAACTGAAAGAACCAAGAAGACAGGAAAAAATTATGGCAAAAAAAGAAACTCAGAAACTTGAGCGTGTTACCATACGGTTTGCCGGGGATTCCGGTGATGGCATGCAGCTGACCGGCGGTCAGTTTACAAATACAACCGCACTGGCCGGCAGCGATTTAATTACACTGCCCGACTATCCGGCTGAAATCAGAGCACCGGCCGGTACTTTATTCGGAGTGTCCGGATTTCAGATCCAGTTCAGCAGCCAACCCGTTCATACGCCCGGTGATATGCCCGATGTACTGGTCGCCATGAATCCTGCTGCACTTAAAGTCAACCTTGCTGCTCTGCGCCATAATGGAATTATTATCATCAATTCCGATGCCTTCCAGGTAAAAAATCTTAAACTGGCTGCCTATGAGGAAAACCCCCTTGAAAATGATTCACTCAAAGGATACCAGGTTTTCCCGGTTCAGATAACCGAGCTGACCAGAGAAGCATTGAAGGATTCTTCGCTTTCGATGAAGGAAAAAGACCGCTGTAAAAACTTTTTTGCACTTGGCATGACTTACTGGATGTTCAGCCATTCCATGGAAACAACCGAGAGCTGGATAAAGGATAAATTTGCCAGTAAGCCGGACCTGATCGATGCGAACCTTAAAGCACTCAATGCCGGTTACAGCTATGCACTGTCAACCGAGATATTTACAACTTCCTATGAAGTTGCCAAGGCCTACAAAGAACCGGGCATGTACCGGAATATCACCGGGAACGAAGCCATTGCCCTCGGACTTATTGCTGCCGCCCATAAATCCGGCAAGGAACTATTTCTGGGCAGCTACCCGATAACCCCGGCCAGTGATATTCTGCATGAATTATCAAAGCACCGTAATCATAATGTAAAAACCTTCCAGGCTGAGGATGAAATCGCCGGCATCGGAACTGCCCTGGGTGCGGCTTACGCCGGATCCCTTGCTGTAACTACCACTTCCGGCCCCGGTATGGCTTTAAAAACAGAATTCATGGGTTTGGCAGTTATGACTGAATTACCATTGGTCATTGTTAATATCCAGCGCGGTGGGCCCAGTACCGGTTTGCCGACCAAAACCGAACAGGCCGATCTTCTGCAGGCTGTTTATGGACGTAATGGGGAAGCACCTATTCCGGTTATTGCTGCGGCCAGCCCTGCCGATTGTTTCATGGCCACTTTCGAAGCCTGTGAAATTGCCTTCCGGGTCAATTCCCCGGTTATCCTGTTAAGCGACGGGTATATTGCCAATGGTGCAGAACCATGGAAAATACCAACCGCCGAAAGTTTACCGGAGATAAAAGTGGAATATGCCACTAATCCTGAAAACTATGAACCCTATAAACGTGATCCGCAAACTCTGAGCCGGCTGCATGTTCTGCCGGGTACACCCGGATTTGAACACCATGTCGGCGGTCTGGAAAAAGATGATTCCGGAAATGTATCCTATGTTCCGGATAACCACGACCGGATGATCCGCCTGCGGGAGGCCAAAATCCAAAAACTGGCCGACGTTTTACCACAACCCGAAATTTTCGGTGCCAAAGAAGGTGATTTATTGATTATCAGCTGGGGCAGCACATATGGTACTATCTATACCGCGCTGGATGAAATTCTGAATCGGAAGACGAATAAAAAAATTGGTTGGATTCACCTGCGCTGGATAAATCCGCTGCCAAAGAATCTGGCTGACTATGTAAGTAAATTCAAAAAAGTGCTGGTACCGGAAATAAACCTGGGTCAGTTGATTAAAATCATCCGCTCGGAATATCTGGTCGATGCGAAAGGCTTTAATAAAGTAAGAGGTCTGCCGCTCAGTACATCAGACCTGATTAATGCGATAGACGAAGAGTTGAAAGGATAAAACATGGCAAATTCAATGATAAATACAGAGCCGCTGAAATTAACCAAGGATGATTTTACCTCCGATCAGGAACCGCGCTGGTGTCCGGGTTGCGGTGATTATTCCATCCTGGCCCAGATGAAAAAAGTATTGCCGGAACTGGGCATTCCCAAAGAAAAATTTGTATTTGTGTCTGGTATCGGCTGCTCCAGCCGGTTTCCGTACTATATGGACACTTATGGCTTTCACAGTATTCACGGCCGGGCCGCGGTTCTTGCTTCCGGTGTCAAAACCGCTAATCCGGATTTAAAAGTATTTGTTATTACCGGTGATGGTGATGCCCTGAGTATTGGTGGCAACCATTTCATCCATTTATGCCGCCGGAATATCGATATCACCATGGTCTTGTTTAATAACCGTATTTATGGTCTGACCAAAGGCCAGTACTCACCAACCTCCGAAAAAGGCAAGAAAACAAAATCTTCACCCTGGGGGACATTGGAAGCACCCTTTAACCCGGTACAGATGGCCATGGCTTCCGGGGCCAGTTTTGTTGGCCGGACCATCGACCGTGATCCGAAACATCTGGCCGATATGCTGAAGAGAGCAGCAGAACATAAAGGCACCGCCTTTGTCGAGGTTTACCAGAACTGTAATATTTTTAACGACGGCGCTTTTGCCCAGTACACGGAACAGGAAACAAAAGGTGATCATGTTCTGCAGATGGAAGAAGGTCAGCCTTTCATCTTTGGCAAGAATAAGGACAAAGTGCTCAACTGGAACGGCGATCATTTTGAAATTTCAGCATTCACCGCGGAAAAGAAGCCGGAAAATCCTGCTCGCCATAACCCCCGGAGCGGAAATGCGGCCATGGAATTTTTGTTGTCCAGTCTGACATACGACGATCAGTTTCCAACACCGTTCGGCGTTTTCCGTCAGTTGGAGCAGGACACTTTTGAAGACTTGCTGGTCCGCCAGATCGAATTTGTCAAACAGCGTAAAGGCCCGGGCGATCTGAACAAACTGCTACAATCCGGTGACTCCTGGATGGTTGAATAATTTTTTATTCATTCCTGCTGTTCGTTTATTTTTTAAAAAAACCACCGATAATGCTTTAAGTGTTAAAGGTGGTTTTTTTTATGCCCGATTCAACTGAATTCTTTTCCTCTCATATCCTGATAGTAGATGATTCTCCTCTCAATATTGAAATAATCCGTGATTCACTGGATGACCAGCCGTACCGCATTTCAGAAGCACAGAACGGTGAAGAAGCCCTAAAATTTCTGGAAACCGGCCGGCCGGATTTGATTTTGCTCGATGCCATGATGCCCGGGCCGGATGGTTTTGAGGTCACCCGGCAGATCAGAACCAACCCTCAAACCAGGTTGATTCCTATTGTGATGATCACCGCGCTGGATGGTCACGAAGACCGGCTGCGTGGTCTCGAAAGTGGTGTCGATGATTTTATTTCCAAACCGTTTAACATATTTGAATTAAAAGCCCGCATCCGGAATCTGTTAAAGCTGCGCGAGTATGTCAGCGAGCTCGAACATGCTGAACAGGTAATCTTCAGTCTGGCCCGGGCAGTAGAGGCAAAAGATAAATACACCGAAGGGCATTGTGAACGGCTTTCCGATTGGGCGGTTCGTCTGGGCAGAAAACTAAATCTAAGTGAAGCCGATCTTCTCATTCTGAGACGAGGCGGCATTCTCCACGATGTTGGGAAAATTGCCATCCATGATTCTATACTTAATAAAAATGGTAAATTGACAACCGAAGAATTTGAAATAATCAAAAAACATCCTGAGATCGGCGAAAGAATTTGTGCGCCGTTGAAAACACTGAAACCAGTGCTGCCAACTATCCGCTACCACCAGGAAAGATTCAATGGCAGTGGTTATCCCGATGGTTTGAAGGGTTTTGAAATTCCTATTCACGCCAGAATAATCAGTATCGCCGATTGTTTTGATGCCTTAACCACGCACCGCCCCTATCGGGCAGCCCTGGATAAAGATGCCGCTATCGAAATCATGGAAGAGGAAACCCGGCGTGGTCTGTGGGATCCTGAAATTTTTAATATTTTTAAAACGGTCATTGATGAGGAATTCTGATCGAGCCGTATTTGTGATAACTAAGTGTTGACTTAATACCTCCTGATGGAACCCGTCTACCCGATTTTATCATGCCAGTATCTTACTGAAAATGAATAACTTACCTATTGTGATCAATAATAAAATTATCTATCTTCGCCCCGATATCATGATTTGCAGGAGCCAAAATGCGCATCTTTTGGACAATTCTCTGGCTGAGTCTCGGCGTAATTATCCTCTGGGTAGCCAGGCAAAATCTCAATACCAAGGTTGATCTGCATCTCCTGCATCTTAGCTACACTAATATTGACCTGGTGACGGTAATTTTTTTCTCAGCTCTTTCCGGTTTGGTTTTTGGTGGCCTGGCTTTCCTCAGCCCATTGTTCGGACTAAATAGCGAGGTTCGGATTTTACGCCGGGAAAAAGAGCAACTGGTCCGCCAGATGGAAGAAATGCAGGCGAAGTACAAATCAGCGCCTGCCAAAACGGATTCACTTTAAGGCAGGGATTTAATGAAACTCATTCCTGTTATAGTACTGTCCGTCCAGTTTTTACTCGGCCAGAACCCGGCGGATAAACTATTCGAGTTGTACCGGAATGCTGAATACAAACAGCTGGCCGAAAATTTTAAAGAATTATCAATAAACCATAAGCTGAACAGAGATGAACAACTTCTTTTTGAATCCTTGCTCAGCGAAGACGGGCAAAAAACCTTTTCCGGCATGATGAACCTGGTCAAATCGGATGATGGCCGGGTTCGTGAAATTGCACTTGGTAAAATAAAAGATTATTATTTTGCCAGAGGTTATTATCAAACCGCAAATGAGTTTGAGAAGGAATTAGTCGCGCTTCCGGCGGAATCTGTATTGCCCGTTGCTGAGCCGGCGCTTGCCGGTTCAGACTTCCATATCCAGGTCGGTGCTTACGGGTTCAGGGAAAATGCCGAGCGTCTGCAGAAAATGCTGGCCACACAAAACATCAGGGCCGAGATTGTCACCCGCGTTCAGAATGCCAAAACTCTGTATTGCGTCTGGATTTCCGGTCTGGAAAGCCTTGATCAAACCATGGAATATGCCCAGACCCTAAAAGAGAAGTATGATTTATCCTACCATATTATCAAGGAGTAAATTTTGATTGATTTAAACGATTTATCACTGATTCCATTATTCTCGGAATTAAAAGATGAAGACCTTCAAAAACTGTCTGAAACTATGATCAGGCAGGTCTACAAAAAAGATAACATGGTTTTGATTGAAGAAGAAATTGGCACAACGATGTTTGTTATCCTCAGTGGCCGGGTAAAAATTTCACGGATCAGCGATGAAGGCCGTGAGGTTATTTTATCGGTACTTTGTGACGGAGATTTTTTTGGTGAAATGTCTATTTTGGATGGTCAGACCCGCAGCGCTAATGCGGTTACACTCGAGGATACCGAAATGCTGATCATTCGCAAAGAACTTTTTCTGCAAATGCTATATGATTATCCGCAGATTGCCATCAATCTGCTCAAGGAACTTGCCCATCGTCTGCGCCGCAGCGATTCCCAAATAAAAAGCCTTTCGCTGCAAAATGCCCTGGGTAAAGTAGCATCAACTATCCTGCGCATTGCCGACGACTCCGGAATTATCCGTCAGGGTCAGGTTGAGATCGCCCAATTACCACCGCAGCAGGACCTGGCCAACATGGCCGGAACCAGCCGTGAGACGATTTCCCGGGTTATTAAATCGCTCAATCAACTGGGTTATGTCAAAAAACATGGTGGCAAGTTGATTATCCTGGATTATAACAAGTTCAGACATGACTTTTCCTGATTCCGATGATTAATGAGATTAGTAATATTCTGCTGATTACAGATCGTGAAAACCGGACCCGACAAATATTTTCATTTTTCAATGATCCGACGCTGAGTATTCGGCAGTACCGGTTCGGTGATTTATTACAAGGCCTGCCAAGTGATTTTCATCCGGAAATCATCATTTTTGACCTGGCCTCAAGCCCTTTGTTTGATAGGAAAACCCTGGAAATTCTACTTTCCAATAAAATTTTTTCCGCTCCAGCCATCTTTATAACCCAAATTTCACAAACCAGCCTGCGCCAGATTCTCAGTGTCAGAACCGGAAGCCAGCTTCTTACAGATCCGGTTGATGCTGAAATTTTACAATCGGCCATTAACAGTATCGTCTATATCAGACAGCTTGAATACCGTAACCGAACCAGTCAGGAAATCGCCCGGCGGGAAAAACAACTGCTCAGCGTGGTTGATGAAATACTGGATATGTCCCGGTTTTATAACATAAAGAATCCATTTGAGATCAGGGCTGAATTAAAAACCGGCATTCTGCTGGGCCTGATCCAAACCCTTGGTGCGTCCACCGGTCTGGTCGCCGATCTGGCCGGTGAAACCATCAGCGGAACCCAATCCGACCGGCCTTTCCATCTGAGTCTAAAAAACAGCGCAATATTACCTGCCCTGGGCAATGGATTTCCCTTTATCGTCGAGGGAGATAAAAATCAGGATGTTCTGATTTCCGGTTTAAGCCAGATCACAGGTATCGCGGTTCAATCCTGCCTGATTATACCTGTAGCCGTTTTTCAACAAACGGAGATTGTCTTTTTCCTTTTTAATAAACAAACCGCTGACTGCTTCACGGAAATTGATCTGGCCTTTGCCTTTATTGCCGCGGCTAAAATTGCCCGTCACTGGGAGCAGCTCATCCTCGGGCCGGAAGGTCAGAACTACAATCTTCCGGGGCTGCTGTCCGATGGGTTTAAATTCATCAAAGAATACCAGCTTTTATCCAATGTTCTGGCCGCTGTTCATTTCGGAATCATCATTTATGATGAAAGCTTCAGGGTGCTGTTTCACAATGCTTCCGCCCAGCGGATACTGAAATCACATTTGCGGATTGCCGATACTCTGTTTGTTGAAAATTTTTTCAGTCCAAAGGATTTTGAGGTGATCAGTAAAAATCTTGATCTGAAAAAACTGCCGCTTATCCGCAATGAAATAAAAATCAGCGCTGAATACCCGGAAGATTTTTATATCGGTTATTCGGTCTATCCCTTTCTCTTCGAAAACGAAGTTCAGGCCGGGATGATGATTTTTTCCGAAATAAGCCAAACCAAGCGCATACAAGCCGAAATTATCCGCATGGACCGGATGGCTTCGCTTGGCGTGCTCAGTTCGGGCATTGCCCACGAAATCCGCAATCCACTGGCCGGTATCAAATCCATGGCCCAGGTTCTTGAGGAAGAAATGGATCCCAAATCGACGCACATCGAATATGTGGAACGGATTATCCGCCAGGTAAACCGACTCGACCAGCTTTTGAAAGCCTTTTTTACTTATGCCAAACCGGTCCGGCCCGATCCGCATGAAGTGCATATCTTCCGGATCACAAAAGAGGTTTTGCCTTTGTTAGACCGCAAATTCAGGGAGAATAAAATCCGGGTTATGGAATCCTATTCGAAGGATCTGCGGCCAATTTTTGTGGATTCCAACCAGATTCAACAGGTCCTGTTTAATCTGATATTAAACGCAGTTGATGCCATGCCAGAGGGCGGCGCTCTTAAAATTTCCGCCCGCAATGCGACACGACCTTTAAAGCCACCAGTTGACCGGCGAAGCATTCATCAATCACTCAACGCCAGCCAGTTTATTGAACTGGTTATTGCCGATAGCGGGAAGGGAATTTCTGCCTCAACCAGGGATAAAATTTTTACACCGTTCTTTACCACCAAGGCCAACGGTACCGGGCTTGGCTTATCTATTGTTTACCAGATTGTCCGGGAGCATGGCGGGGAAATCGAAGTTTTTTCTCAGGAAGGTGTGGGAACAGAATTCCGGGTTTTACTGCCCTCTTTTGGCAGGATTCAGGAAGACCCACCGCAGATTATTACTTAACCTGAAAAACAGGGTAAAAACAGCTTTACTTGAACTTTTTCATTCCTTAATTTCAATGCTAAAATCCTGATAAAAAACAACTTAAATAAGGAATTACCATGGATCATCAAGCTATTGGCAAAGGGTTGCCGGAAAATGCCTACCGTTCACTCAGGGAAGGTGAAGTTTACGCTCCGGTTGTCCCGGCCGATCGTCCGCTGCCTGAAGCAACACCTTATTCTGTAATCTGGGGTATGCTGTTCGCGGTTATTTTTTCCGCCGCCGCGGCTTACCTTGGATTGAAAATCGGACAGGTTTTTGAAGCTGCAATTCCGATTGCCATCCTGGCTGTCGGCATTTCAGCCCTGACCAAACGGAAAAATGCCTTGTCGGAAAATGTCATTGTCCAATCTATAGGTGCCAGCTCCGGGGTTATTGTCGCCGGGGCTATTTTTACCATTCCCGGTTTGTATATTCTGGGTCTTGACGCCACCTTTCTGCAGGTTTTTCTGGCCTCTCTCTTTGGCGGGATTTTAGGTATCCTTTTCCTCATTCCCTTCCGCCGCTATTTTGTAAAGGATATGCACGGTGAATTTCCATTCCCGGAAGCTACGGCGACAACCGAAGTACTGGTAGCCGGAGAGTCCGGCGGAGATCAGGCCAAAGTTTTGGTTAAAGCCCTGGCCGTCGGTGGTATTTATGATTTTTTAGTTTCCGGGCTTGGTTTGTGGAAAGAAGTTATTTCGACAACGGTGTTCGGCTGGGGAGAAAAATTAGCCCAGGCCACCAAGCTTGAATTCCGGATGAATATCGGTGCGGCAGTTATGGGTCTTGGCTATATCGTCGGCTTAAAATATTCACTGATTATTGCCAGCGGGTCCTTCCTGGCCTGGTGGGTTATTATGCCGGCTATTTATTATATCGGCCAATTCAATCCGGCGCCGCTGCTGAATGCGGTTAAGCCGATTATTGAGATGACACCATCTGAGATATTCAGTACTTACGTCCGCCACATCGGTATCGGCGGTATTGCCGCAGCCGGACTAATCGGGATTATAAAATCGCACAAAATAATTACCGGCGCTTTTAAACTGGCCATAAAGGAAATCGGCGGTAAAGGTCATGATAGCGCAGCAGTTGTTTCAACCCGGAGAACCGATAAAGATATCCCGATGAAATGGGTCGGTATGATGATTCTTTCGGCACTGCTGGGCATTTTCGCCTTCTTTATGGTGCTGGTAGTGAACGGAAATGTTCTCTATGCCCTGACCGGGTTGGGCATCGTTACGGTGGTTGCGTTTCTGTTTACAACAGTGGCGGCACAGGCTATTGCCATTGTTGGTACCAATCCGGTTTCCGGCATGACCCTGATGACCTTGATTTTATCTTCGGTAATACTGGTCAGCATTGGTCTGGACGGCTCCGATGGAATGCTGGCCGCATTGATAATCGGCGGTGTGGTTTGCACGGCATTATCCATGGCCGGCGGTTTTATAACCGATCTTAAAATCGGCTATTGGCTTGGTACCACTCCGGTCACCCAGCAGCGCTGGAAATTTCTTGGTACCCTGCTGGCATCACTCTCAGTGGGCGCAGTTATTTTTATGCTTAACCAGACCTATGGCTTTGGTGCTGAAGCCGGCCCAAATGCGCTTGAAGCGCCGCAGGCTTCGGCCATGGCAGCAGTCCTCGAGCCGCTGATGACCGGCCAGCCGGCACCCTGGCTGCTTTATATTGCTGGCGTTATTTTAGCGATAGTGCTTAATTTTATCGGGATTCCGCCATTGGCTTTTGCCCTCGGTATGTATCTTCCGCTGCACCTTAATACACCGATTCTGGCCGGAGGTATTGTGGCCCACCTGGTTTCCCGTTCAACCTCAGATGAGAAGCTGAAGGCGGCACGGAAAGACAAGGGTACATTAATCGCTTCAGGATTTATCGCTGGTGGGGCAATTATGGGTGTTATCGCCGCGGCAATAGTTTATGTCGGTCAGATTATAACCGGGCAGACTGACTGGAATATGATTAAAGGTCTTGGGCTTGAACACTGGGCTGAGTCGTCGTCAGCGGAAATTTTGGGCTTTTTCATGTTTGCAATCCTGATGACCTACATGTATTATGATTCAAAAAAGGCAAAACCCGAGTAGTTTTAAAGGTATGACGATGGTTTGATCCGGCATATCCTGAGAAGCGGGGTATGCCGGCCCTGGGGAAAATTAGCAGTATTTATTATGTTAAAGTTTTTAGAGACGCACAACCGGAAATTCAGTTTTGGAAAATACCACGGAGAAAATGCTCAAAAAAGAATTGAGTTTGACCGATTACCCCGCAAGCGGATTCGGTCTGTCTGGTGGCTGATTATTGTGTTTATGATTGCCCTATATTTATTTCGATACTTGGAAAAATTTTAGCCGGGAGAATTCAGGTAATGGTTCAAATCGGAAAAGTACTCAAGAATGTGCCCATTTTTAAGATGCTCGGGAAAGAGAGCATCGATTTTATTATCGAACGACTAAAACTTAAAACTTTTGCCCAGGGTGATACCGTTGTCCGCATTGGCGATCCTGGCGATGAGATGTTTATTATTATGAGCGGAGAGGTGCGCATTTGTATCTATGCCGATGATCATTCCGAGCAAACGGTGGCCCGCTTAGGCGCCGGGGATTACTTCGGCGAGATGGCCCTTCTGACCGGCGAAACACGCTCCGCTTCGGCGATTGCCAATGAAGAATGTGAAATGTTCATTCTTCAGAAGAACGATTTCGATGTCATCCTTGAAAAATTTCCTTCAATCTCACTGAGTATGGGTAAAATAGTCAGCAAACGGTTGCGCGATATCCTTAAAAAAGCCAGCCAGATGCCTTCCGCCAGGCAGCTCGAATCGGCCGGAGGCCAGGGACCCAGTGGCAATCTGAAAGAAATTCCGCTGGTTGATCTGATAAGTTTTGCCGAGTCCAATTCGATGAACAGTACACTCAAGATAAAGCATGATGGAAAAACCGGCATTTTTAAATTTGAGACCGGTGTTTTGGTTTCAGTCAGCCTCGGTGAAATGAAAGATGATCAGGCGCTTGATACCATGCTGAACTGGACGGAAGGGGAGTTCGGTTTTGAGATCAAACCGCTGGAACTTCAGCGTTCGGCACCAAACAGTGCCGTAACCGATGAAACCCGGCATTTACTGATCGTTAATAACAGCCTGGTCGTCCGTAAGGTAATTGAACGCGCCTTCAAAGGGCTAGGCTATGAAGTTACTACCACCCAAAATATTGCCCAGTCCCTTGATGTGATTGATACGAATAAACCCGATATTATCATCTCTGATGTTAAACTGGCCGATGGACATGGTCTTAGTTTTGTCGATCAGGTTCGCCTGAATAAGGATATTCCATTTATTTTTATTTCAGATAAAAGTCTGAAGTCCGAAATGGAAAGCCAGCTTATGGCCAGAGGTAAAGTCCAGTTCACCCGGACACATGAAGTGAGTGAAATAGTCAAATATGTAGAGAATTATATCTGATGGCTGTAGATCTGATTGAACATTTAAAACGTATTCCGCTTTTTACCAGCATTGCCGATGGGGATTTAAAGCTGATTGCTGAAAAATTTGAGGCAGCCAGTTATCAACCCGGCCAGATCATTATCAAGGAAGGGGAAGAGGGCAGACACCTTTATGTGATACTGGAAGGTCAGGTGCGGGTTGTCGCCGCCATTGATGATAATGAAAGTGAAATTACCTTATCCTTTCTGAATGCCGGTGATTATTTTGGCGAGATGGCTTTGATTACCGGAGAGCCCCGTTCAGCCACGGTGGTTGCAGAAACAGCTACCAAAACACTGACCCTGAATAAAAAAGATTTTGACTATATCATTCTGAAGAATCCGCAGGTCACCCTGTCGATCACGCATATTCTCAGCCAGAGATTGAAAAATGCCAACAAAGCCAGGAAAAATGCGGAAATTTCCTATCTGCAGCGCATTGCACCGCGCGGTTCGATCAATGAATTTAATGTGATTGACCTGATGAAATTCTGCGAGGAAAATTCCCTGAACGGCGAACTGATCATCGATCATGGTGAAGCGCAGGCCCGCTTTCTGTACCAGAAAGGTCAGTTGGAAAATTTGAGCCTTGGTGATTTGAAGGAAGAAGAAGTAATGGACCAGGTTCTGAGTTGGGAGAGCGGTGATTTTATCATTGAGCCCCACCTCCTGGAGGTTGAAAAAACCGGTGATGTACCCGAACCGGCTCCTAAATTTTTACTCCAAAACCAGGAAGCGTTCCGGCATTATATTGAAGAGAAACTGGCCAGTTTTATTTCCATCGCCGGGGTCAGGCTGACCCAAAGCGCGATCAATAAGGCATATCATAAATTTGCCCAGTTTTTCCCGGCCGCACGGGATTTGTCCCTTAAAATTACCCCGGATATCATGGTTTCCTTCAGGGAAAATCTGAACTGGAGCGATAAGCATACCCTGTTTATTGCTGTTCTCTTTCAGGATTTACAGAGCAGTCTGAGCCGGGATCTGATCGGTGCCGAATTCTGGAATTCAGCATCAGCCGTTCCGGAAGTGAATAACAGTCTCGAAGAAAATCAGTATTTTACCTATTACAGAGAAGCGATTGAAATTATCAGGGCCTGAGTTGAATCCTGTCTTTTATTATTTCAAAAGCCTCTTCCGCATCGCTGACAAAATGGAACAGATCCAGATCCTTTTTTGAAATTGTCCCCCAGCGCACCATGGCCTCAAGATTTATTACTTCCCGCCAGTAATCCTGGCCAAAGATTATTATGGGCAAAGGCCGGTTGATTTTCCGGGTCTGAATCAGTGTTAAAACTTCCATCATTTCATCCAGGGTGCCAAAGCCTCCCGGGAAAACCACCAATGCTTTGGCCAGGTAAACAAACCAGTATTTACGCATAAAGAAATAGTGAAATTCGAAGCTTAATTCCTCTGAAATATAATGGTTCGGAAACTGTTCCATGGGAATGGAAATGTTTAACCCGATCGATTTTCCATTCGCCTGATCAGCGCCTTTGTTGGCGGCTTCCATAATGCCGGGACCACCGCCGGAACAGATATATATTTTTTGCCGGTCGGGTTTCGCTTCGGCCATTGCCCACTCGGTGATCATTTTAGACAGGCGAACGGCCTCCTCATAATAAAAAGACAATCGTAACTGCAGACGTGCAGCTTCCAGTTTTTCCTGGTTTTCCGGGGTTTGTTCCTGTTTATAAACGGCATCAGAATCAAACAAATGCTGCTTGGCCATCTCCCTGGACAGTATTCTTGCCGATCCAAAAAAAACCACGGTTGAGTCGATTTTAAATTTTTTAAACCGGTAATAGGGTTCAAGAAATTCGGATAAAATCCTTATTTGGCGGGCATTGCTGCTGTTTAGAAATTCAAGATTCTTGTAGGCTTTCTCCGGCTTGTGGGGCTGCTTCATAGATTCCTCATTTTTCATTTATCCAGGTTTGGGCGTTTACTTTTAAAAGACTTAGTTCACTTTCCATCGTCTTTATAAATTCATCCGTTTCAATAGAGCCGTAGACATACTCAAACTGATGTTCATCGACTGTGGTAATTTTCCGGAACGGATTGGTAAAATCTTTCAGCCGCGACTGGTAGGCCCACTCGTGAAGTTTCCCGGCCACCTTTAAGGCTTTGGCGATTTTATCTTTCCAGTCATCAGCCTTTTCGCGGTCGAGTTGGTAGTCCGTTTCCAAAAGGTAAAGGGCAAAATTCAGCGCATTATGCCCGGCATCATGAAATTCTATCTGGTAGACATTATGGAGCGTATCCAAATCGGCAACCGATTCGAGTTTGGCTGTTATCCGGGGCAGGGAATTCTCTTCCAGAATATAACCGCCCAAATTTCTCCAGCTATAGCTTTTAATCGCCGGAGCATGATCAGCATTATATTTAAGAACATCAGCTAAGGTCTTTGTCTTCTCCAATACCTGTCGGACTGCCCAATAAAGGATGACCGCATGATAAATGTAAACAGCAGTTTCAGGCTTCAGAATTACAGCCCCTTTTTTGCCATAAATTCCATTCATGGTCACTCTTTCAGCCTCAGCCGCGGGAAAATTTTCAAAATCAAACCGTTTCAAGTCCGGATATTTGTTCTGACCGGCTAATAATCTAAGCAAAACTTGTTTGGCCTGGCGCATACTGGTTACCGTGTCGGCAGCAATAGCCTGGTAGGTGTAGCCGGAAAGAAAATTTTTTCGTTTTTCGCGGGTTCTGAATTTCCAACCGTTGCGGGCCAGTGCATAATAATTGTACCTGAACCAAAAAGCAGGCATGATCTGCAGTGACTCGTTGGCCGGATCAAGACTGATAAGAGCAAAGGGAAAGGGAATATCCATTTCCTGGTCATAATCAGCTTTATTGACCAGGCAGAATTCGGAAAACCGTGAATTATGTTTGAACGAGGATGATAGCCCCGGCCAGAATCCCCGGGCTGCAACAATTTCACCATCCGGGCGGCGTGAATTATGATTCGAACCAATGGTGGCTCCGGCCGCAATATTAGACTGTCCGTTAAAGGTACAGGCAATCACAAAGGAATTGTTATGGTGCTGTTCATGAAAAGGATGCAGACAGGCGGCATTGATTTCAGCACAGGCGATATGGGAGTTGGCACCGATAAAACTGTGGTAAATGCGGGCATATTCACCGATACTGACAAACTGGTCGGTATGAACATGGTCTAAAAACGCTCCCGAAGTAATGGTGCAGCCCTCAGAAATAAGCGAATTCCGGATAATGATATTGCTGCCCAGGTGGGTCGGATTGGCACCGGAAGACAAAATTAAAGAGTCGCTGATTTCGGAAGACCCATCGATTCGGCAGGCTGCACCAATACAGCTGTTGCGGATGGAACTGACATTTTCAATAACCGAATCATGCTCGAAGTGAATATGGCGGGCAAAATATTTTTCGGTTCTTTTTTCAAAAATCCGCCGCAGATGCTGCAGGATTTCAGGGCGGTGGATATTCTCAGAATACAACTCAATATCAAGAATATGCATGCCCGGGAAAGGTATATAATAGCGCCGGGCGTTCTCATTCCGGAAATAAATTTTATTCCCGGAAATCATCCCGGCCGGTGATTCCGGACGGTTCCATGCGATGCAGCCAATATTGCGGAGAATCACTTGCTCCGCCGTATTAATATTTTCCAGCCGGCTGATGTTGATCAATGTATTGCCGGCACCGATGTTACAATTGGTTATAAAGCAGGAATGTATTAGCTGTTCCGGGCCAAGGCTGCCAATCCGTATTCGTCCGCTGAATACATTATTGTGAATGGAAGCCAGATTTGTGCTGTTGTGAATAAAAAACAGCTCCGGATTCCTGACCATGTTTTGCTGGGCGATGAGCAGGTTAAGCTCGGCTTCATTAATCAACCGGTATTGATCTGGCATACTTATCCTAAAAATTATCTTTTAAAAGATAGGCAAGTCGACTCAGAATTAAAATTCTTTTGTTAGTGGATAATAAAAAAACATATATTTTAAAATTGATTAAGTGAAGCGGGTTCAGATAAGATGCAACAATCAGGTTATAGTCCCAAGTTGGTTCGTGAGTATAACGAACTAAATATACTACGCTGTATAAAACAGTACGGACCAATATCAAGGGCCGGCATTGCCAAGAGATTCAAAATATCCAAGGCGGCAGTTTCGGAGATTGTTCTCGATCTGCTAAATGTCGGTTTTGTTTTTGAAACAGGGATCGGTGAATCAACCCGAATGGGTGGCCGAAGACCAATAATGCTCGAATTTAATCATGAATCGGGTTATGCCATCGGTGTCGAAATCAAACGTAATTCAGCCAGTGTGGCCCTTGGTGATCTGAATGCCCAATTGCGCAGCAAATACAGAATTGATTTCGAAACTGGAACGAATCTGAATCAGGTTCTGCAAATGATCTTTGAAAAAATACATATTCTACAGCAGGAACCCTGGATCCGGTCAAGCCGGCCAATCGGTATCGGTGTGGCTATTCCCGGGTTGATCAATTACGAACGGGGCATGGTTGTTGAGTCGGACAGTCTGAAAGGCTGGCAAAATGTGTCCATCAAGCAAATATTTGAAAATGAATTCAAACTGGAAACGCTGATTGAAAATGATGTAAAATCCAGCGCTCTGGCCGAGTTGCATTTTGGCAATGCACGCCATGCCCAGAACGTTATTTACATGTGGATTGCCGATGGTATCGGCGCCGGTCTGGTTATCAACGGTCAACTATACCGTGGCATCAGTGCCAGCGCCGGGGAAGTCGGTTTTTTAGGTGCCTATTCCATTTTACAAAACGACGCTGAGTTTCCTTTGTTATTTCAGAAACAAAAACATCTCGGTGATTTGTTCTCACTCCAATCTCTGAACAGAGCCATTTATAAGGCGATTGACCGGGGACAGCAAACCAGAATCAACCCGGATGAAATCAGCTATGACCGGATCGGTGAATTTGTAGCTGCACAAGACCCGGTTGCCCTCTCGATTATGGAGGAATATGGTGCGATTATCGGTACCCTGGCCGTCAATATGATCAACACCTTAAACCCGGAATTGATTATTCTCTCCGGGAACCAGTTTGCGCGGAGTGATGCAGTAATCAAAGTAGTCGGAGAGCGCATTAACCAGGATGATTTGTGGACGCCGGCCCATGCGGTTCAGATCAGGCGCAGCGCCTTCAGGGAAGACAGCGGACTGCTTGGTTCGATTGCTCTTGTTTTTGAAGATCTCTTTTTTAACAGACAGGCCGATGTTCGCAAGTACCGGGATATTTTCCGTAAGAATTAATAACTTTGGCGGGTTGCTTTAAATATGACTCAACTGCTAAATTTACCTGGCGGGCAGTTACTCTGAAAACGGAATTTCAAATTTGGATTTTTTTCAACTTCGCATTACCGATCACAACACAAAAGCCAGATCAGCAACCTTATTTACAGCCAACGGAATAATCGAAACTCCGGTTTTTATGCCGGTTGGAACCCAGGCTACCGTTAAAACGCTCAGCCCGGATGAACTCTACGAAATCCGTTCCCAGATTATACTGGCCAACACCTACCACCTTTATCTCCGGCCGGGAGACGGGCTGATCCGCGGTTTTGGCGGCTTGCACCGCTTCATGAACTGGAAGAAACCCATTCTCACCGATAGCGGCGGATTCCAGGTTTTCAGTCTGAAAGACATACGGAAAATAAATGCCGAAGGCGTCCTTTTTCAATCCCATCTCGATGGTTCACGGCATATGTTCACTCCGGAAAAAGTATTGGATATCCAGCGCAATCTGGGTAGTGATATTATGATGGTTCTGGATGAATGTCCGGCGCATACTTCCACAACCGAATACCTTTACAAATCACATGAACTTACCCTGAAATGGGCCCGTCAGGCGCGGCAGATTTTTGAGCGCTGGGAACCCCTTTATCACCCCCAGTACCTTTTCGGGATTGTTCAGGGCGGAATAAATCCGGATATTAGGAGCGCTTCAGCGCGCCTTCTGACGGAGCTGGATTTTCCTGGTTACGCCATTGGCGGTCTGGCGGTTGGTGAGTCAAAAAAAGAAATGGCAGCAATGATCAATATTTCCACCGATATTCTGCCGGCCGATAAACCCCGTTACCTGATGGGTGTCGGCAAACCGGAGGATATTCTCAATGCCATCGAATCCGGTGTGGATATGTTTGACTGTGTTATGCCGACCCGCAATGCCCGTAACGGAACGGTCTTTACCAAACATGGCCGGATTGTTCTGAAAGGCGGTCGTTTTAAGGAAGATCAGGAACCAATAGACGCCAGCTGCGATTGTTATACCTGCCGCAATTTCTCCCGCGGCTATATCCGGCACTTATATAATACCGGTGAAATTTTAGGCCTGCGGCTGGCCACAATCCACAACCTCAGATTTTATCTCTGGCTGACCGGGACGGCCAGGGAAGAAATAATGAATGGCAATTTTAAGCTCTGGAAAGACGAAATGATTGATAAAGTAACACATACTATTTAAAAAAAGGAGTCAGATTCATGTACGATATCTTTTTATTGATGGCCCAGGCTGATCCCACCGCCAAAGCACCAAACCCATTAATGTCCTTTTTACCCTTTCTGCTGATTATTTTGATCATGTACTTTCTGATGATCCGACCGCAGTCCAAACGTCAGAAAGAAAAGCAGAAAATGCTTGACGAGCTGAAGAAAGGGGACAATGTGGTCACCATGGGCGGAATCCATGGCAAAGTTGTCAGTTTTGCCGATAATGATAAAACGGTTGTTGTGAAAATTGACGATAATGTAAAAATCACGGTTGATCGGGCAGCGATTAATCTCGTAAAACCAGTCGGGAATTAATCCGTTTCATGCGCATCATATTCTTCGGTACCCCGGAATTTGCAGGAATCCATCTGCGCCGACTGCTGAACAGCCCGGATCATCAGGTTGTTGCGGTTGTTACCGTTCCGGATAAACCGAAGGGCAGGGGTCGGCAGGTTTCATTCTCGGCAGTAAAAACAATCGCTGCCGAACATCACCTGCCTGTTCTTCAGCCGCCCAATCTGAGCGATGAATCCTTTGTGCAGGCGCTGCATTTGTATCAGGCGGATGTATTTGTGGTTGTCGCTTTTCGTATTCTCCCGGAAGTGGTCTTTGCCATGCCGGCTTTTGGTACGGTAAATGTCCATGCTTCTCTGTTACCAGCCTACCGCGGTGCGGCGCCGATCAATTGGGCTTTGATCAACGGTGATAAAATCAGCGGCGTGACGACCATGTTGATCAACCGGCAGGTTGATACCGGGAATATCCTGCTGCAAAAATCCATTGATATTCCGGATCAAATGAATGCCGGTGAACTGCATGACCGGCTGGCCGGAATTGGCGCAGAATTACTGCTCGAAACTTTAACCGGTCTGGCCGGACACAAACTGGTGCCGCTCCGGCAGAATGACGCCCTGGCCAGCAAAGCACCAAAAATCAGCCCTGAGTTTTGTGAGATAAACTTTAACCAGGAATCTGGTAAAGTCATTAATTTTATCAGAGGCCTGAGCCCCTACCCGGCTGCTTATTCCTTTCTGAATCAGAGCCGGGTAAAAATTTTAGCGGCACAGGTCGGCTTGGGCGGATCATCTCATCAGGAGCCCGGAGCCGTAACCGCAATAAGTTCGGAAGCGTTCGATATCGCCTGCCGCAATGGATTTATCCGGGTTCTTCAGTTACAACCCGAAGGTAAAAAACCAATGACCGCCGGTTCCTTCCTGAACGGTTATCCTCTTGAGGTCGGACAGAAAGTCGGAAAATAATTTAACAATGGAACATACTATGGCACCGTTTAAAATTTTGATCGCCGATGACCTGAGCGAAAACAGAAAACTGATCTCAACTTTTCTGAAGAACCAGAATTATACCTTTTTGGAGGCTTCGAACGGCCCCGAAACAATTAAATATGCCGTAGAAGAAGCACCCGATATTATTCTGCTTGATGCCATTATGCCGGGCATGACCGGTTTCGAAGTCAGTCAATGGCTGCGCGCCCACGAGCAGACCGAAGCCATTCCGATTTTGATGATCACTGCTCTTTCTGATATTGACAGCAAATTAAAAAGCATCAGCGCCGGCATTGACGACTTTGTTTCCAAGCCGGTGGATATGCAGGAACTGCATCTGCGGGTACGCACCCTGCTTCGAATAAAAATGCTGACCGATGAGCTGGATTATGCCGAAAAAATGATTATCGGTCTGGCCCTTAGTGTGGAGGACAAAGATCCAAATATGCAGGGACATTCCCGGCGCATAGCCAATTACTCAAGCCTGCTGGCCGATGATTTTGGTCTTTCCGACGATGATATCCGAACCGTGCGCAAAGGTGCCATCCTGCATGATATCGGTAAAATTGCCATTCAGGATAATATCCTGATGAAACCCGGTCCACTGCTCGATTATGAGATGAATGTGGTTAAATCCCACCCCGAAATCGGTGAAAATATCTGTAAACCGGTTCGGGCCTTCCGCAGCGCCCTGCCCATTATTCGTAACCACCTGGAACGTTTTAACGGAACCGGCTATCCCGACCATTTACAGGGTGCGGAAATACCGGTTATGACCCGAATCGTTTCAATTGCCGACAGTTACGATACCATGTTAACCAGGAAATCCTATCGGCCGCCCCATCCGCGGGATGAGGCAGTCTCGATTCTGAAAAATGAAACGCAGAATGGATTGTGGGATAAAGAAATGATTGAGTGTTTTATGGAGGTCATCCATAATAAAGACATTGACGAGTTGGTGCTGCAACCGGTTCGTCTCGATAAGGCAGAAATAAAATAAAAATATGCTTGATGCTCAGATCAAAAAAGAAATACTGAAATCTTTTCATTACGGGTTGTTTGTTCTTACAATCAATTCCCGGCGCAATATTACTGCGGCTACGGTGACCTGGGTTTCACAGGCTTCGTTTGAACCGCCCCTGCTGATGATAGCCGTGAAAAAAAGCAGCAATTCTTTCCGGAATCTGCAGGATCAGGATTATTTTGCTTTGAATATTATTGGTGAAGGTCAGCAGGAAATAGCCAAAGCCTTTTTTAAGGAAACGGCGGTTGCTAATCACTTGCTGAACGGATTTCCTTTTATTCTGACGGAAATGAACCAGCCTTGTCTGACGGATGCACCTTATGTGCTTGAATGTTTGAAAAAACATGTGTACGATGAGGGAGATCATGCAGTAATTATTGGTGAAATCACCAGTCTGTATAAACAAAAAACTGCCGCTGCTCTCAGCCTGAAATCAACCGGCTGGAGTTATGGCGGGTAAAAGAGGAGACTATATGAGCAGTATTTATAAACTAATCGAGATCGTTGGAACCTCGTCTGAGAGTTATGAAAAGGCCATTGAACACGCGATCAGCAAAGCATCGGAAACGGTAAAGGCGATCAGCTGGTTTCAGGTTCTTGAACAGCGCGGTGCCGTCCGGGACGGACAGGTTACGGAGTATCAGGTTATCATGAAGGTCGGTTTTAAATTGCTGGATTAATCCACAGTTTTGGCCGCTCAGGCTATCCGGATTAACGGTTAATGGCCTGTAACCATAAACATTAAAAGGGACAAAATGGAGAATACAATTGGTATTGGCATGTTTCTCTTCTATCTGTCAATAGCCGCTGTTGGTGTAATTATTGGTCTGGCGGTTTATCATCTCCGGCAGATGCGCACCAAACAACAGGCCAAAACGATTTTGGATGAGGCCAGACGGGAAGCCGAGAAAATGAAGAAAGAACTCAATTTTGAGTTCCGGAAAGAAATTCAGGAGAAACGGCTGCGCTTTCAAAGTGAGCTGAAAAAGAAAGAAGACAAATTCACCCGGCTGGAAAGCCAGATTATTCAGCGGGAAAAAGAAATCCGCAGAGAAAGCAATCAGGTGCAGATAAACAACGTCCGCCTGGAAGGCCGGGAAAAGAAGATTGCGGAACAGGAAGAACTGATTCAGCAGAAGATGAAACAGGCTGAACGGACGGTTGAAGACCAGAATAAAATTCTGGAGCAGGTTTCCAACCTTGGCATCGAAGAGGCCAAAAAACAATTACTGAACAACCTCGAAAACCGGGTTAAAAGTGAAGCGGCCCAGATGGTAAATGATATTAAAAATGAAGCGCGGGAAAGAGCCAACCGTGACGCCAAAGAAATTATTGCCACGGCCATAGAAAATCTGGCCTACGAATTCACCATGGAATCGACCCTCTCGACGGTCGAATTACCGAATGAACGGTTCAAAGGCATGATCATTGGCAAGGAAGGCCGGAATATCAAGGCTTTTGAAGAAGTGACCGGAGTAAAAGTAATTGTTGATGATACCCCGGAGCTGGTTGTACTCTCCGGCTATGATCCGGTAGCCCGGGAAATTGCCCGTATCGCCATGACCCAGTTGATCAAGGGGCGGAATATTCATCAGAAAACCATACAGCAGGCAGTCCAGAAAGCAACCTCGGAGGTGCGCCGGAGTATGCAGGTCGCCGCCGAAGAGACTCTGCGCGAGTTGAAACTGAGCAGTGTTCATCCGCTGATGCGGGAAAATCTCGGGCGGTTGCTCTATCGTTACAGCTATGGTCAGAATATGCTGCAGCATTCCAAGGAAGTAGCTTATCTGTCCGGTGCCCTGGCCGCTGAACTCGGATTCAATGTTAAGCTGGCCCGCAGAGCAGGATTGTTCCATGACATCGGCAAGGCAATAAGTAATAATTCGGAAGGCAGCCATGTTACCCTCGGTGTTGAGCTGGCTACGAAATGTAATGAACATGAAGTAGTCATCAATGCTATTCTGGCTCACCACGAAGAAGCGGAACCGATCTCACCCATATCGGTTCTGGTTACAGCCGCCGATAAAATTAGCGGCAGCCGGCCCGGTGCCCGCCGCGACAGCCTTGAAGCCTATACCAAGCGTATCACCAAGCTGGAAGAAATCGGCAATTCTTTTGAAGGTGTCACGAATACCTATGCCATCTCAGCCGGGCGTGAAGTCCGGGTTATCGTTGAGCCGGAAAAAATTAGCGATGACAAAGTTGAAATTCTTTCCTCAGATATTGCTTCCAAAATTAAGGAAACCATGGAATACCCAGGGCAGATCAAAGTCTGTGTGATCCGCCGGACCATAACCTCCCGTTACACGGATGATTATGAAGAAACCATGGAATTAGATGAAAAATCATAATTCGGTATTGCCGAAAAAAAGCCGGGACCCAAACCGGCTTTTTTTTTGAAATGGAAATGAAAATCAATCCCACCAAGTTATACTATTTGAAATTTCATAAAGTATTTAGGTGGAGGATAAGGTGATGATTAATTTTAGCGATAAAGCCATCCGCAAGATTGAGAATATTCTATCTGAGGAAGGCAAAACAGGTTGGGGATTAAGGGTTGGCATACGCAGCGGCGGTTGTTCGGGGTATTCTTATCTGATGCAGTTCGATGAGAAAGCATCGGAGCAGGATCATGTTTTTCAAGTCAGCAAGGTCCCGGTTTTTGTCGATGGACGCAGCCTTGAATTTTTAGAGGGCACGGAGATCGATTTCAGCGATGGTCTGAGCGGGAGCGGTTTTGTTTTTAATAATCCCAATGCCGTAAAATCCTGCGGCTGCGGCAGCTCTTTCTCCGCCTGAGGCCCCGGCAAATTCGATAAAAGGCGTCATCAGCGGCGCCTTTTTTATTTTCTCCTGCTTTTGACAACATTATATATCCGCCCTAAATTATTATTTGTAAATTTGAGGAAAATTATGTACCAGATCCGATACATCGGGGATTCTGTGTTGAGAGTAAAAGCCAGCCCTGTTGTTATTTTTGACGAAAACTTAAAGCTGTTTATCAGAAAAATGTTCGAAATTATGTATAAAGAAGATGGAATAGGTTTGGCCGCCAATCAGATCGGTGTCACGCAATCCATACTGGTGCTTGATCCAAGTCCGATCGAAGAAGGGCTTTCCGCCCGTGCTTTCATAAACCCAAAAATTCTTGGTACAGAGGGTGAAGCCAGCCGCGATGAGGGTTGTCTTTCTATACCGGAAGTCAGGGAAATGGTCACCCGGCCGGTAAAAATCCGCCTTTTTTCGCAGGATGAAGAGGGCCATGAATACGAAGAAGAATTCGAAGGCTGGATGGCCCGGGTTCTGCAGCATGAAATCGATCATTTGAATGGTGTTTTATTTGTTGATTATCTGACCCCGGTCAAACTGCACCTGCTTAAAAACAAAGGCCTCATCCCGGAAAAATACTGATCGCTACAACATTCCGGAATTGGTTAGACAGAATGCAGTGGATTTCTCAAAATGACGGAGTTTAACATGCTGAGCCTGTTTGAAAAAATCGCTTTCTTATTGATTCTCACCGCTTCCCTGTGGTTTTCGTATCAGAATTTTTACCGGATGATCCGGATCATCCGCCGTGGCCAGGGCCGTCTCCATTTCGATCAGCCGGTCAGGAGAATCGCAGAAAGTCTGTCTGTTTTCCTGACCCAGAAAACCGTACTCAAAAACCGTCCGCTGGTCAGTATGATTCATTCACTGATTGCCTGGGCGTTCACCCTGTATATTTTGGTCAATATTGGTGACATCCTCAGCGGATATATTCCCGGATTTGTTTTTATGGGCTCCGGTCTGATTGGCGATCTCTACCGTCTTTTTATTGATGTCTTTTCCGTGGCCGCCCTGGCTGCTGTGCTCTTTTTTCTCTGGCGGCGATTTATCGCCGGTTCTGCGGCCACAAAAATCCGGGAGAATGTACTTCTTTATGACAAGGCCAGATCAGGTATTCGCCAGGATTCACTGATTGTTGGTGTTTTCATTTTCCTGCACATTGGTTTCCGTTTTTTAGGGGAAAGTGTTCACCTGGCTTCCGCCGGAGCAGATCCCTGGCAGCCGATGGCCTCTATGCTCGCACCGCTTTTCAACGCCTGGCCGGAACCGGTTTTAACCGTTATGCATCATCTGTTCTGGTGGCTGGCAATCGGTCTGATTTTGGCCTTTATTCCCTATTTCCCCTACAGTAAACATCTCCATTTATTTTTGGGACCAATAAATTATCTGACCCGTCCGCAGCGCAGTGCATACGGTACCATGGAAAAACTGGATTTTGAAAACGAATCCATTGAACAATTCGGCGTTGCCCGGATTACCGATCTGGAACAGACCAGCCTGATTGATGCTTTCGCCTGTATTCAGTGCAACCGCTGCCAGGAGGTTTGTCCGGCTTATCTGACCGGAAAAGAGCTTAGTCCTTCGGCCATTGAAATCAATAAACGCTATTTTATCAGGGAAAAATTTACGGAACTGGCCGGCGGTGAAACACCGGATGAAAACTTTTTCATTTTTGGATTAACCTCTTCCGCCCTCTGGGCCTGTACATCCTGTGCCGCCTGTGTTGAAGTCTGCCCGGTCGGTAACGAACCGATGATGGATATCCTGAATATCCGGCGGGATCGGGTTTTGATGGAATCAGATTTCCCGAAACAGCTGCAGACGGCCTTTACCGGCATGGAACGTAACGGCAATCCCTGGAACCGCAATGAGGACCGGCTAACCTGGGCCCGGGAAGACTTAACCATCAAAGTACCGACCGTTGTTGAAAATCCCGGGTTTGAAATTTTATACTGGGTCGGCTGTGCCGTCGCCTTTGACCAGAAAGGGCAGAGAGTGGCCCGGGCTTTTGCCTCAATTTTAAACAAAGCCGGGGTAAATTTTGCTGTGCTTGGCAAT
>DYOS01000078.1 GCA_020720405.1 Caldithrix sp.
TCGGCGGCTGCAGTTTAATAATTCCGTGCACCTTCGCTGTACCAAATTTGTTGTTTTGCCTGGCCAAACGATCAGATATATAACCCTGCTTGACGAATGATGGTGGCAACGGCAGTTGGAACAAGGCTTTGAACCGGCAGACCGGATTTAATCCGGTGCCGGATATGGGATGAGGAAATTTCAATATATGGCGAGTCGAGTAAAATAATACGGTTCTGCGGCCAGTTCTTCAAAGCTGCCGGACGCCCGGCCCGGTTGTAAACGACGAGTATGGCCAATTCCATAATCCGCTGCGGATTTTTCCAGCGTTCCAGTTCGGACAGGTTGTCTTCACCCATCAGAAAGTACAATTTTTTCCCGGGATAGGCCTGAGAAAAATATTCAAGGGTATCGACAGTAAAAGAAGGACCCTCCCGATCAAGCTCGACCTGGTCTGTGCTAAAGACCGGGTATTCCTGAACGGCAGCTTCAACCATCTGCAGCCTCAGAGCAGCAGGTGAGGCTTGTTGCCCCTTGTCAAAAGGGTGCTGTCCGGCCGGAACAAAGATGACCCGCTCTAACTGAAGCACCACCGCTGCCCATTCGGCCACAATCAAATGGCCATGGTGCGGCGGGTCAAAACTACCGCCAAAAATACCGATCGCCCCGGAATTATTTTGCTTCAACGGACTCAGTCTCACCAACTATAGGTTCAGAAATTATAGCCTGGACCGATTCGAGCAATGGACTTTGTGGAAAAAGTTTTTGGAATCTGGCAAACTCAGCCCGGGCCTTGTCCAGTTTATCCTGATCAACATAAACCCGTATTTTTCCATACAGGGCATCATCGGCCCAGGATGTATCGTAATATTTTTCCAATACCAGGTCATAATAAATCTGTGCCGCTTCCGGTTCCCGCATTTTGCGGTAGATATCACCGTTTATCCACTCCTTTTCAGCAAGCTTGTCACGCAGATCAGAAATATTTTTTTCTGCTTCATCCCGTTTGGCATGGGCCGGAAAATCTTCGAGAAAATTCTGAAATTCCTTTAATGCCCGGCGCGTATCTTTCTGATCAAGCGATGAACGGGGCGACATTTCCATATAGCATTGGGCCAGCCGTAACTGGGCCTCGGCTACCAAAGGACTATAGGACATGGTATTGACCAGCTTTTCAAATTCAACCGCAGCAACCAGATGTTCATCCATCTGGAAATGGCTTTCACCAAGCAGATACTGGGCGCTGTCCACCAGGGCGCTGGTCGGGTATCGCAAAACAATTACGGCGAATTCAGTAGCCGAATCGAAGTAATTTTCTTTTTCAAAAATCTTTTTAGCATAGGTAAAATACTGCTCAGCCGTCCACTCGGGTTGGGGACGATTACCGGCACAATTAATCAACAGTAAACCTGCCAGAAAGAGGATGACAACCTGTTTCAAATTTATTCTCCTTTTTTACTATCATGATTACGATCTGACCGAATAAAGCAGATAACCAAATACGGCAGAACCGGCGGTCAGCAAAACCGGTTCCAGCCACATTTCCCACCATCCGGATGGTTTAATCTCACCTGAGAAATAGGGAAACAGGCCAGACTCAACTTCCGCTTTCTGCGATTTCCGGATACGGTCGGTATAGTACCGGGTGAATTCCAAGAGACGATTTTGTTGACCCGGGATAACCAACCCGACCGAGCAGGTTATTTCCAATTGTCGGTCTAACTCCGGATGCCAGCTAAGAAGCAGACTGGTCCGGTTAAGATATTCGGTTCTGACCCCAAACTGATAAAAATGCAACACTGCCGCACTGTCATTATCGGTGATCTGCAGGCTGTCGGCAGATAAACCCTGCAGAAGCACGTAGCGCATAAACGGTAGATATTGACCGCATCCCGGTTCGGCTTCAAGGCGCAGTCTGTGGATATTTTCCCCGGAAATAAATGTTTTCCATTCGGCCTGTGCGGTTTGAATTACCCATTGCTCATTACGGAGCGGCGACTGGGCAATGGCCAGACCACTCAGCAAAACTATCCAGCTATAAATTGAAATTTTCATTCCACACGGTTTCCGGACATTGGTTTAGAAGTAAATCCGAAAACCCAGACCGGCATCCAGTCCAAAGGCACTGGCCGGTACTATTTCAAAAATAGGTACGATTTCGGCAAAAATTTCAAGCGGCAACTCACGCGATACCCAGCTTGTCCCGACCGGGAAACGAACACCCATCAGCATATCGCTCCTTTTTTTCGATTCAATCGAGGCCACAGCCAGGCCAAGCCCGAGGTGAATGTTCATGGGCAAATCTTCAAGATGATAATAATTTCGGCTGTACCACAGATAATCACCGTGCAGGGAAATAAAACCATCTCCGCCGAAATTCCAGGCCAGGGCGGCATCCATGGTATGCCGGTTATCCAGAATGCGCTGATAGGAAAGGCCGGTTGGAGCGCCGATAATAATGCCCAGGCCCTGGCGGCTTTGCCCGGCCTGCAGCGGAATGATGGTCATTAGCAGCAAGGCTAAAATTTTCAGTATTCTACTATTCAAATCCGGAATCATAATCAGGCTCTTCTATTTATTTTAATTGTAGTTAGTTCCGGTCGGTTTAAAAAAACTGGCCGCCCGGGTAATAATAAAGCATGGCATAAATCGTCACCCCGCTGAGACAGACATAAAGCCAGACCGGAAACACCCATTTTACTACCCGGCGATGTAATTCAAAATTGCCCCATAAAGCTGCTGACACGGCAATTAAAATAAACGGCCCCATCAATCCGGCCAGAATAATATGCGGGACAAGAATGATCAGATATAAAATCCGCGTCCAGTCCTGAAGCGGATAGGGCACAGATCCGACCTGGTAGTGATACGTGAGATATGATATCAGAAATAGGACCGAGCTGAATAAAGCCATCATCATCATCTGCCGGTGGTGGTGACGGTCGCCGGTTTTAATGTACCTGTAACCGCGGATTAAAAGCATAAAACTGATCAGGTTGAGCACGGCGTTTAGTGTCGGCAGATTTTTCATTTCATCATCCGGATGAGTTCCACAATATGCGTTCTCAGTATATTCATACTCATAGCATCTGTGCTGTCATAATAGCCGCGTATTCTGCCGCGGTCATCAACCAGTATAAATTTGGTACTGTGTTCAACCGGCAGAAATCCACCCAGGTGAAATCCTTCCTCATACAAACGAATCACCGCCTCAATCGGGGCCTGCAAAAAAAACCAGCGCTGGTCAATTACGCCATATTGCCGGCGGTAGCGGCGCAGAACCGATAGTGAATCACGCCCCGGATCGACTGAAACCGATACAAACTGAACCTGGGCAGCATCCGAAAATTGTTCATAAAGAACAGCCATGGTTGCCGACATCCTCGGGCACGGCCCGGGACAACTGGTATATATAAAGTCGAACAGTGATATTTTGCCGCTCAATTGATTCAAGCCGAATTTCTGGCTATCGGCGGTTGTGAATTCGAAAGAAGGAAGTTCATAAAGTAACGGCAGGCGGCCGCGTTCCTGCCCTGCTTTTTGAATAACCCACAAAGCAGTGCTGAACAGGATGAGCAAGCCAAGAGCGGCGGGAATAATAATTTTCATTTTCATAGATAGCTGTACTCGAGATTTAAAAGCAGCGCTGCGCCGAGCATTAAAGAAGCAAGCCAGGTGTGGCTGACCTGCAGCATGGCCGGTAACCCGTTTTGCAGCAGCAAAATTCCAATTAAAATCTGAGATAGTGTCAACAGGATGATCAACCCGGTCATCATTCCGGCCAGGCTGCGAAAACCGGGCAGTTTTAGCCATATTTGAATGGCAATCCATATAACCAATAAGGTGATCCCCAGGCCAATGATGATATGCCAGTTATTCGCCGGCCCGAGCCGGGCCAGGCGTTCAAAATCGTTCAGCAAAGGAAAATTCCGGGCCAGCATTTCCAGCTCGGAACGAATCTGTGTACCAAATACGGTCTGAACCAGGGTAACCGCAAAAAGAATCCGGGTCAGGCGGCGCGGCAAATCTTCCCTTGCCGAACGCGGCTTATTCAGATGATAAACCCGGTGGGTCAGAAATAACAGAATGCTGACCAGAATAAGGGCCAGGAATAAATGCAGGGTGACAACAACGGGCTCGAGAACACTGGAGACAACCCGGCTGCCCTGCCAGCCCTGAAAAACGACCAGGAGAAGTGCAGCGATACTTCCCCGGAGCAGAGACCGGTCATGGCGGAGAAAGCGAACGGCAAGAATGGCTGTGATCAGAATGGACAAACCGATCAGCACACCGGCCAGGCGGTTAAAATATTCAATCCAGGCCAGAGTTATATTGAATAAAGCCGGATCCATGCCGACCGGGAGCTGGTCAAGACTGGTTGGCGGTATCCACCGGCCAAAGCATTTCGGCCAGTCCGGACAGCCCAAACCGGCTCCGGAAACCCGAACCAGTCCGCCAATAAAAATGAGGACATAAGTTAAAATTGTGGAAATGAGAACGGAACGGCGATAGGCCTGCATACGGATTCCATTTTTTGACAGGCCGGAATATAGTACAAACGAGGTAATTTTCTCAAATTTATAAGGCAGAACATAATCCGGTCTGACATCTCAACGAATCATGGCAGGTCAAGCCGGTCTTCAAGATAATAATCCGTTCCATTCCGGGAAAAGGCTATTTTCAACCGCCAGAAGCCGGGCGCCATCTGGTCCAGGTAGAGAATCTGCCGGCCGCCGGCATCGGGAGCAATACTCCACTCCCGGTCATAACCGGATTCCGAAGGTCTGTAAAAATAAATTGAGCCGACCGGCGGCTTGTCCATAAGAAGTGGATCGAATTCTATGACTAATTCTTTTTCAGTTGGTTTGAAGGTTCTGTGAATGAGCGAATCAATTTCCTGACCATGGTGGATTTGTTCTATTCTTTTCTGGTAGGCAATCTGATCTTTATAATATTCCCTGGTCACCAAATCGGTCTGGTGGCCCTGCATATAAATGAAAAAGGCCACCAGGGACAAGACGAAAAGAATGATAACCAGGGTCAGGCCATGCGGCCAGAAATAAAATCTCCTGTTCATTTCAACCTCGGATCGGGGCCAATGAAAGAAGTATGAATCTGATCAATTTTTTTATCCGTTTCATCAAAAATATCAATCCGAAGCGGGGTGTTCACCAGGTGCAGGGCGCTCTTTGGCAATTTTATAAAAAACGCTGTTTCCGTCATACCACCTTCCACAACATGAATAGCGCCACCAATCACTTCAATTTTACCATCCTTGCCGGTCAGACGCAGATTGATTTCCTTCTTTTCATAGGTCTTATTAATAACTTTGATATTATACAAATTGCTGACAATCCCCGGCTCAGGCTCCTGGAACAATACGCCGGGTGTTCGCAGCACCACCGCTTCGAGCGGAGCCCGGGTAAACAGCAGGAAGGTCAGAACAACCAGAATCAGACTGAGAAATACCGAATAAAAAACCATACGCGGCGTAAAACCGTGCTTTATGCCCCGGGCAATGGAATCGTATGATGCGTAGCGGATCAGACCTTTTGGTTTTTTTACCTTGACCATTACTTCATTACAGGCATCAATGCAGGCGGTGCAATTAATACATTCGAGTTGCGTGCCGTTGCGGATGTCAATTCCGGTCGGACAAACCTCAACACATTGGTTGCAATCGATGCAGTCACCTTTGGCCGGGTTCTCTTTAGCGGCCTTGCCCCGCGGCTCGCCGCGGATAAAATCATAATGTACAACTATCGATTTCTGGTCAAGCAGAACGCCCTGCAACCGGCCGTATGGGCAAACCATGGTACAGATCTGTTCACGGAAAAACGCATAAATCCAGTAAATAACACTGCTCACCAGAAGCATGATTATAAAACCGGTCAGATGGGTGGACGGTGGTGAGGTTATGATTTCAGTAAGCTGATCAATACCAATAAAATAGGACAGCAAAATATTTCCCAGGAAGAAAGAGAATCCGAAAAATATACTGTGTTTTAAGACCCGCTTAAATATTTTATTCCCCGTCCATGGTGCCTCACGCAGTATTTTCTGCTGCCGGGCATCACCATCAATCCAGTATTCGATTTTCCGGAAAACCATTTCCATATAAATAGTTTGCGGGCAGGCCCAGCCGCAAAAGAGCCGGCCGAAGATGACCGTAAACAGGACAACAAAGATAACCAAAGCCAGCGTGGCCAAGACAAATAAATGGAAGTCCTGAGGCCAGAAGCCAACGCCAAAAATGATAAATTTCCGTTCAATGATATTCAGCAGCAGGAACGGCCGGCCATTGATCTTCAGAAAAGGCGTCCCTAACAGTATGGCCAGCAGAACAAAGCTGACCCAGGTTCGGGCCTTGTAAAAACTGCCCTTTGGTTTCTTCGGGAAAATCCAGACCCGCTTTCCCTGATCATCAATCGTCGAAACTTTATCGCGAAAACTGTTTTGTTCTTCTGTTGACATTGGCCTCAGAACTCCCTGTTAAATTTACATTCCGGTTTCAGCCGTACGGTTCAGCACAGCCTGCATATCCACTTTATCGCCCTGCGGCGCTTTGGCATTAGGCGGATTTGTACCATAAAGCGTCATCATGTAGCTGGCCACCTGTAAGATTTGTTCTTCTTTCAGAACACCTTTCCAGGTAATCATGCCTTTGGCCGGAACACCGACATTTATAGTATGAACCATATTATTCATGCCTGCACCGTGAATCCAGAAGTCATCGGTCATGTTCGGACCAATGCCGCCTTCGCCATTAACACCATGACAAGCTACGCAATTGATGGTGTAAACCTGTTTTCCGGCCTCCAGAGCAGCTTTATCGGTCAGGGGCTGAATCTGCTTTTCTTCAACTGCAACAACCGGGGCAGTTTCAGCAGCTCCCTCTCCCGCTGTTGTTTCCGTGTCGTCGGTAATCGAAAGCAGTTTTTCAATCTCAGCTTTTTCTGCTTTCAGTACCTGCAGGCGTTCCATCAGTTCACGGGGCGTTCTGTGTTCAAGCGACCGGTAAAAAGGTGACCGGTATTCCAAAGCACCGGCTCCGGTTTGTACCATTTTACCCTCCTGCCAGTTCTTATCATACTCCTTATGGTATTCAGCAATCATCAGATCGCCGGTACCTAAAACATGGTAGTGAATCATATAAACAACGGCGAAGGCGATGGTTATATAAAACAACCATAACCACCAGGGTGGAAGATCATTATCCAACTCCTTTATGCCGTCGTAATTATGCGACATTAATACATCTTGTTCATTTTTATTTTTCATACCTCGCCTCTCTTTTCAGATGATTCCAGCGGTAGCTGGGACATGTGATCAATATATTCTCCCCTCGCCTTCCAGGCAAAAACCACGATCAGTACAAAAACCGTGAAAAACAGGATAAGTGAGAGTATCGGGAACAGATTTACATCAGGAATGTGACTTAATATTTCTCTGTTCATCGATACCTACTTTCCGCCGGAGGCTGACAGATCGGCTTTTTTGATATCGGTTCCCAGACGCTGCAGATAAGCGATCATAGCAATGATTTCCCTATCCATTTCGGCATCGGCAATGCCGCTTTCGCGCAGATTTCTGGTGATGGTCATGGCCTGGGATTCAAGCTCGGAAACTGCCTGAGCATCAAAACCTTCGGCATAGGGCACGCCTAATTTCTGCATCGCCCTTATTTTACCGGCCGTCAGTTTTGTGCTTAATATATTCTCGATCAGCCAGGGGTAACGGGGCATAATCGAACCCGGCGACATTGATGTTGGATCGAGCATGTGATTATAATGCCAGGCATCCGGATATTTCCCGCCAACGCGGTGCAGATCGGGCCCGGTTCGTTTCGAACCAAACTGAAACGGATGATCATACACAAATTCACCGGCCTTGGAATATTCACCATAGCGTTCGGTTTCCGAGCGGAACGGCCGGATCATCTGCGAATGGCAGGTATAGCAACCTTCACGAACATACAAATCACGACCTTCCAATTCGAGCGGAGTGTATGGTTTGACGCTGGAAATGGTCGGGATATTCGATTTGACCAGGTAAGTCGGGACAATTTCGACCAGACCGCCGATCAGAATAACAACGGTGGCCAGAATAAAGAACTGAACCGGGCGTTTTTCGAGCCAGCGGTGTGCGTACTGTTTGCCGTGATGTTCTTCTTCAACAACCGCCAGAGCCGGAGCCTGAGCCATTTCATTAGCTTCGAGGGTAGCGCCGCTGGTCGTTTTGGCCAGGTTATAAACCATAACACAAGCGCCGGTCAAATACATTAGTCCGCCAATAGAACGAATAATGTACATTGGAATTATCTGCAAAACGGTTTCCAGAAAAATCGGGTATTGCAGATAGCCTTCAGGATTGAATTGTTTCCACATTAAACCCTGAGCGATACCAGCCCAATACAAGGGGATGGCATAGAAAATCATACCCAGCGTTGCTATCCAGAAATGTAAATTGGCTAATTTTATTGAATACAGTTTTGTTTTAAAGATTCGTGGTATCAACCAGTAAAGGATGCCAAAGGTCAGCAGACCGTTCCAGCCCAGGGCGCCGATATGAACGTGAGCAATCGTCCAGTCTGTATAATGCGACAGGGCATTAATGCTTTTGATTGACATCATCGGGCCTTCGAAGGTTGACATACCGTAAGCGGTGACCGCCACAACCATCATTTTTAGAATCGGATCTTCGCGCACCTTATCCCAGGCGCCGCGCAGGGTTAAAAGCCCGTTGAGCATACCACCCCAGGAAGGAGCAATCAGCATTATCGAGAATACGGTTCCCAGCGACTGCGCCCAATCCGGGAGAGATGTATAGAGCAGATGATGCGGCCCGGCCCAGATGTACAGGAAGATCAATGCCCAGAAGTGAACGATGGAAAGACGGTAAGAATAAACCGGACGTTCCGCCGCCTTGGGCAGAAAGTAGTACATTAACCCCAGATAAGGTGTGGTCAGGAAAAAGGCCACAGCGTTGTGTCCATACCACCACTGAACAAGCGCATCCTGAACCCCCGCGTAAATGGAATAGCTTTTCAGAAATGAAACCGGCAGTTCAAGCGAGTTGAAAATATGCAGAACGGCAACGGTAAAAAAAGTGGCAATGTAAAACCAGATGGCAACATACATGTAACGTTCACGGCGTTTCATGATGGTTCCGATCATATTGACGCCGAAGACAACCCAGATCAGGGCTATCAGAATATCAATCGGCCATTCCAGCTCAGCATATTCTTTACTGGTGGTAATGCCGGAAACCAGGGTGACTGCAGCCAGAGTGATTATTAACTGCCAGCCCCAGAAATGGATTTTACTCAGCAGATCGCTGAACATCCGGGCTTTTAACAGGCGTTGCAGTGAATAATACACACCCATAAAAATACCATTGCCGACAAAGGCAAAGATTACGGCATTGGTGTGCAACGGACGCAGCCGGCCATAGGTGGTATAAGATATGCCAAGGTTTAGCGCCGGCCAATATAGCTGAATGGCTATTGTTAAACCAACCAGGAACCCGACCACTCCCCAGAGAATGGTAGCATAGGCAAAGTTACGGACGATCTTATTATCGTAATAAAACGTCTCCATTTGTGCCATGGTGTCTCCTTTAATGATTACTTGTGTTGTTTGATTTATCGTTATTTGCGGGTTTATCATCCCAAAGAATACGGAAGGCCGGCGTTTCCCGGTCCTCGTATTGTCCACTGCGAACCGCCCAGATAAAGGCGAGCAGAAATCCCGTGGCCACAAACAGACTGGCCGCAATCAGCACTAATAAAACACTCAATTTCTCTCCTCCCCGCCCACCCGGCCAAAGGGCAGACTTAAACCAATCCGGCGGGCGCTCAGATAAGTTGCCGCACTGGTGAAAACTACAACCGAAACCGAACTCAGCGGCATCAGAACAGCGGCGATAAGAGGTGAAAGTGTGCCGCTCATGGCAAAGGCCAGACCGACAATATTGTACAAAAAAGAAATTAAAAAACTAACTAATATAATTATCCGGCTGAACCTGGCCAATTTCAGGAATCCGGGCAGACGGTGGAAAACGCCTCCGTCCATTATAACATCACTGGCCGGTGTAAAGGTATTAATATCATCGGTAATGGAGATTCCGACATCACTCTGGGCCAGGGCACCGGCATCATTTAAACCATCGCCAACCATAATGACCGTTGCCCCATTCTTTTGCAGACGGCGGATGTTATCCAGCTTATCAAAAGGTGTCTGTTCGGCAGAAACGGAGCGATCCGAACCAAAAAGTGCAGCATATTTTTCGGCCTCCGTTGAGCGGTCGCCGGTCAGCATAAGTAAATCATACTTTTGACGAAGTGCTGGTAAAATCATATCTAACCCGGGACGATCCTGCGACTGAATTTCAAAATAGCCGAGCGGAGAACCGTCAATAGCTGCATAAACCCTGGGAAATGGGAAAAACTCCGAACTTCCGGCGCCTGTGAACGCCGCCGAGCCCAGCTTCACTTCGTGTTCACCGATCAGGGCTGAAATTCCTGCGCCGGGTTCTTCACGAAAATTATTCAACCAAACTAATTCTTCTTCCTCCAGAAACCGGAATACCTGCTGACTGAGCGGATGTCCGGAATGGCGGGTCAGTGCGGCAAACATTTTCTTTTGCGCCCGGCTTAATTTTAAGGGTTGCCCATCGGCGGCACAAAAGCGGATGCGATCGGAACTTTTGCGGGTAATGGTCCCGGTTTTATCAAAAACTACCACCGAAGCCGAGGCCAGCGTTTCGATGACTTCGGCCTTCTTCAGATAAAATTTATTAAAACTCAGAATGCGCAAAATATTACCCAGGGTAAACGGCGTGGAAAGTGCCAGGGCACAGGGACAGGCCACGATGAGCACGGCCGAAAAAGCATTGATGGCCAGATCACTGCTGACCAGCCACCAATAAACCGCGCTGCCGATGGCCAGCGATAAAACGACAAGGGTGAAATAGCGGCTTACCGTATTCGATAAAACCGAAAGTGAACCGCTGTGCTCCTTAAATGAAACATCCTCATTCCACAACCCGGTCAGATAACTTTGCGAGACTGGCTTTATCACTTCTACTTCCAGCAAACCCGCGGTCTGTCTTCCGCCGGCATAGAGCACATCACCGCTTTTCCTGTGCACAGGCTGAGATTCCCCGGTCACAAAGCTATAGTCGATCAGGCCATTGCCGCTGATCAGAACCGCATCCGCCGGGAGTACTTCATTATTGCGCAGATGAACCCGGTCTCCAACCTGCAAATTATCAAGGCTGACCTGCGTCTCATGGTTATTTCGGATAACATGAACAGCGATTGGGAAATAGGATTTGTAATTACGGTCGAAATTGAGGCTGTCGTAGGTTTTTTTCTCGAACAGCTTGCCGATCAGCAGAAAAAAGATCAGCCCGGCAAAAGAATCCATATACCCATTCCCCGCCCCGGATACGATCTCCACGGTGCTCCGGATAAAAAGGGATATGATCCCGAAAGCAATCGGGACATCCATATTTACGGTACGCTGGCGCCAGCCCTGCCAGGCCGACCGGAAATAATCGGCACTGCAGTAGAAAAGAACAGGCAGAGCCAGGGCTATACTGAGCAGCCCGAAAAACTGCTGGATATAATCTTCAACCGTATCGGTCATGGCCAGGTATTCCGGAAAGCTGAACATCATAATATTGGCAAAGGCGAAGCCGGCTACACCGGTTTTAATATAAAGCTGGCGGTTGGAAAACTGACTTACTTTATTATCCAGCTTTTCGAGATTCAGTTCCGGCTCATAGCCGATGGCGGTCAGCAGCTCAACTAATTTTCGCAGGCTGGTCAGCCGCGGGTCAAAAGTTATCGTTAATTGTTTTTTAAGAAAATCGACCCGGGACTGATAGACACCGTTATCCAGCCGGTAAAGCGCTTCAAGCAGCCAGACACAGGAAGCACAGTGCATGGCAGGAATATCCAGCCTGATTTTTGCCTGCTGGCCATTGTTAAAAAGCAGTAACTGATCGGTAATTTCTTTCTGATCAAGATAAAGAAAACGGGAGCTTATTCCGGATTCCGGCGGAGAAATTCCCGGATTGGTCTGAAAATTATAATAGGTGCACATGTCCTGACTGTAGAGCAGCTCATAAACCGTCTTACAGCCGGCGCAACAAAACCCCTTTCCGTCAAACTGAATTAGTCCGGAAGCCGAGGTTTTGGCACCACAATGATAGCAGGTGTTATTCCCGATAACCGGTTGGTACAATTTAAAATCTGAAGAAAGTTCAGCCACCGTTCACGACCTGTAAATTAATTTTATTGCGTTCAGCCAGATCTTTTAATGATTTACTTGAGAGAACCTCGCGCATCCTGCCCTGGGCTTCGGTCCATAATTCATGAACACTGCACCAGGGTGTACGATGGCAAAAAGTTGAATCAATAAGACAACGGTTGACGACGATTGGACCTTCGACTGCTTCGATAACATCAACTGGTGTCATCGTCTGCGGCGGCCTGGCCAGGGAAACACCGCCCCGGCTGCCGCGGTGTGATTCTAAAATACCAGCGGCAGATAATAGAGGAATTATTTTTCTGAGGAATTTTTCAGGAATATCCCAGCGTTTAGATATTTCACGAATAGGTGTGATCGCTCCAAATTCTTTTTCGGCAAGATGTATTACGGCGCGCAGAGCGTACTCCCCGGTCATCGTTAACTGCATGTGACCTATTCCAAAAAGTAAATATGACCAAATTAGTCACATTTACTTTTCATTTCAAGAAGGCCTTTCAAATATTTCTTTCTGCCATAAAAAAGTATCCATCCGGTGAAGTACATATTGCAACCTG
>DYOS01000226.1 GCA_020720405.1 Caldithrix sp.
ATGCTCGGGGCACTTTACATGGCTACCGATATGGTGACTTCGCCGTTAACCTTCCGCGGTAAACTCGTTTTTGGTTTCGGCTGTGGTTTTTTAACGATGCTTATCCGCTTGTTCGGCAGTTATCCCGAGGGTGTGTCTTTTGCCATTTTACTGATGAATGCGGTGGTTCCGCTGCTCGACCGCTACTTACCAGACCGTCTGTTCGGGGAGGTGAAAAATGCCTGAAAAAAAGGAAAGTGCCTTCAGGGTTATCCTGGTTTTGGTTCTGATTTCTGCTTTGTCGGCGGTACTGCTGGCCTGGGTAAACAGGGTTACGAGCGGGCCGATTGCCGAAAACAAACTGGCCGAAACGCGGAAAGCGATCGCCATTGTTCTCTCGGCCCAGCCGGAACTGCAGTTTGGGACCAAGGCTGTGGAAACTTTGGTTGACGGCAGCCCGGTGCATTATTACCCGGCCTTAGACGCCGATAAAAAAATTGCCGCCGTTGCTGTAGTGGTTTTCGCACCGAACGGATTTACCAATGATTTTGAAATAATGGTTGGTATCGATTCCAGCCTTCATGTTCTTGATACTTATGTATTGGATCACAAAGAAACACCGGGGTTGGGAGATGGCATGAAGGACGAAAGCTTTAAGGCGCAGTTCCGCGGTAAAGGTATGGATAATTTTCAATGGCAGGTCAAAAAAGACGGCGGTGATATCGATGCCCTGACCGCAGCAACTATTACTTCCCGGGCCTTTACAAATGGTGTGGAACGGGCGCTTAAAACTGCCGGACAGGTTTGGGAGAAGCAACAATGATTTCGATACTTGAAAAATTTAAAAAATCCTTTTTTACCGAAAACCCGGTTACCGGACTAATGCTTGGTTTATGTCCGACTCTGGCCGTCACCTCCTCCGCTGAAAACGGACTGGGCATGGGTTTGGCCACCACATTTGTACTGATCTGTTCGAACGCAGCTATTTCGATTTTTAAGAATATCATACCTGGTCGGGTACGCATACCGGCCTATGTTGTCATTATTGCTACTTTTGTTACCATTGTCGATATGACTTTGCAGGCCACACTTTTTGATCTGCATAAAACCCTGGGTCTGTTTATTCCGCTGATTGTGGTCAACTGCATTATCCTGGGCCGGGCCGAAGCCTTTGCTTCACGCAACCCGGTTTTTGATTCACTGATTGACGGTCTGGCCATGGGTCTGGGTTTTACCTTTTCACTGTTTCTGCTTGGCTCGATCAGGGAAATACTCGGATCGGGTTCCATTCTCGGTCTGGCGCTGATACCGGAAACCTGGCGCACCATTCTTGTTTTTGTGCTGGCGCCGGGTGCCTTTTTGACGCTTGGCTTTATGCTGATTGGGATGAGTAAAGCAGCCCGGCTGCTGCAGGGAGGTGCAAAATGAGTAGCATGCTGCTGATGATCGTCAGTGCTGTTTTTGTCAATAATGTAGTTTTCACCAAATTCCTTGGCATTTGTCCCTATATGGGTGTTTCGAAAAAGTTAGATACAGCCATCGGGATGAGTATGGCCGTGGCTTTTGTCCTGACCCTGGCCGGGGGAATTACCTATGTGGTGCAGCATTATGTACTGGAGCCGGCAAATCTAACCTATTTGCAAACTATTATTTTTATTCTGGTCATCGCTTCGCTGGTTCAGTTTGTGGAAACAGTAATGAAGAAGATAGCACCGGCGCTGTATAAGGCACTCGGTATTTTTCTGCCGCTGATCACAACCAATTGTGCCATTTTAGGTGTCGCTATTCTTTCGGTACAGTCAAAATATAATTTTGTGGAAACGCTGGTTTTCTCGTTTTCGTCGGCGATTGGTTTTGGTCTGGCTCTGATTTTGTTCGCCGGGATACGTGAGGCGTTGGACAAAAGAGAAGTGCCGGTGGTATTCCGCGGCGCACCGATCGCCATGATTACGGCCGGTATTCTGGCCCTGGCTTTTATGGGCTTCAGCGGCATGGTAAAATAATACAGAAGTGAATTCAGGAAGAGGGCATAAAGCAGTAAAAAAAAAGTGTTAATCGATGGCTAAGAAATTTCTACAGGATACTTTGTCCCGCTCGGGCGGGAACAGGATAGGCAGGATGAAAAGCGGGATAACAGAAAGCAGTATCACTTCCTTACATTATTGTCATGCCGATCCCGCCCATGCGGGA